>JBBDWV010000026.1:0-34118 GCA_040902655.1 Mycobacteriales bacterium | reverse complement strand
CCGCCGGCTCACAGCCCCGACCGCCGGCTCACAGCCCCGACTCGGCGGTCCGCACCATGATCCGGCCGCAATCCTCGTGGCGCAGCACCTCGTCCGGGGCGGCGGCACGGGCCGCAGACTTCTCGTTGTTCATCAGGTCCAGCCGGCAGCCGCCGCACCGGCCACGGCTGATCTCGCCGGCACCGACACCGCCCTCGGCGGCCCGGATCCTCTCGTAGAGGGCGAGCAGGTCCTCGGGCAGCGAGCCCGCCACCTCCGCCCGCTCCGCCACCGTCCGCTCGATCTCGGCGTCGATCTCGGCGAAGGCCGCATCACGCGCCCGTTCGGCCGCTGCGCGGGCCTCGACGTGCGCCGAGCGCTGCCCGGTCAGCTCGTCCAGCTCGGCCTGCGCGGTCTCGGCCTTCTCCATCACCTCGAGCTCGCCGTCCTCGAGCTCGGACTGCCGGCGGACGAGGCTCGCGACCTCGTGTTCGAGGTCCTGCAACTGCTTGGCGACGGTGATCGCGCCGGAGGACAGCCGCGTCTCGTCGCGGTCACGGCGGGCGCGGACCTGCTCTATCTCGCGCTCGAAGCGCGCTGTGTCCCGGGCCAGGTCGCCGACCTCGGTCTCGGCACGGACGATGCCGTCGCGCAGCGCGTCGACAAGCCCGTCGAGCCGCTCCATCTCGGCGATCTCGGGCAGCGTGCGGCGCTTGTGCGCCAGCCGGTCGAGCGCGCTGTCGAGGACCTGCAGCTCGAGCAGACGGAGCTGGACGAACGGGTCGGCCTTCACGCGGTGGGACTCCTCGCAGAGTACGTCCAGGGGTCGGTGACGAGTGTCGACACGACCGTCTCCACCGTAGTGGCGGCAGCCAGCCGCCGGGCCGCGTCGGCCAGCCACGGCCACTCGGTCGCCCAGTGCGCAGCGTCCAGCAGGGCCAGCCCCTCCGGTGACTCGCTGGCCGGGTGGTGCCTGAGGTCGGCGGTGAGGAAGGCGTCCGCGCCGGACCGCGCCGCCGCGCCGAGCAGCCCGTCGCCGGAGCCGCCGCAGACGGCGAGCGTGGTCACGGGCTGCGCCGGGTCGCCGGCGGCCCGTACGCCCCAGGCGGTCGCCGGCAGCACCTGCGCGGCGCGCTCGGTCAGCACGCCGAGCGGCACCGGCGAGGGCAGCTCGCCCACCCGGCCGAGCCCGCGCGAGCCGGCCACCGTCGCGAGCTCCAGCAGGTCGTACGCCGGTTGTTCGTACGGGTGCGTGTCGACCAGCGCACGCAGCACCCGCCCGCGGCCGGCGCGGGGCAGCACCACCTCGAGCCGGGCCTCCGCCACCCGCTCGACCCGGCCCACCTCCCCGACCGAAGGCGCGGCACCCGGCAGCGGCCGGAAGGTGCCGGTGCCGGAGGTCGACCACGCGCACCGGTCGTAGTTCCCGACACTGCCGGCCCCGGCGGCGGCCAGCGCGTCGAGCAGCCGGTCGGCATCGCTGACGGGAACGAAGACGACGAGCTTGTCCAGCGGCTCGCCGGCCGCGGGTTCCAGCGGCCGCAGGTCCTGCAGGTCGAACAGCGCCGCCAGCGCGTCGGAGACGCCCGGATCGGCGACGTCGGCATTGGTGTGCGCGACGTGCAGCGCGGCCCCGGCCGAGACCAGCCGGTGCACGACCCTGCCCTTGGGGTCGGTGGCCGCGACCGAGGTGGTGCCGCGCAGGTAGAGCGGGTGGTGGGTGAGCAACAGGTCGAAGCCGCCCTGGACCACCTCCTGGACCACCGCCTCGACCGGGTCGACGGCCAGCAGCACCCGCCGGATCGGGGCGGCCGGATCACCACAGACCAGCCCGACTGCGTCCCACGGCTCGGCGTGCGCCGCCGGATAGAAGCCCTCGAGGACGTCGAGCACATCAGCCAACCGCGGGGTCACCCGGTCAACCTAGAGCGACTCTCCAGCGTCACCCGCCCGGCGTCACTGGTTGACGACCCGCTTGCCGGTGAAGCTGAACGTCTCCTGCTCGCCGGGGAAGACCTCGGCGTCGTCGCTGTCGTCGTCCTCGCCGTTGCTCACCGGCTGGTCGCCGGCGCTGTAGAGGCCGTCGCCGTCGCTGTCGGCATAGAGCCGGGCGATCAGCTCGATCTCCTCGGTCGGCTCCTCGGCGAGCGAGACCTGCACCTTGGCCGGCTCGGTCCCGGCCGGGACGATGCCGGTGCCCAGCACGTTGCGGCCCTCGTCGGCGAAGACGACGACGAAGCCGCCCTTGGTGGCGGCCGCCTCGGCGAGCACCGTCGGCCCCTCACTGGTCTGGTCCTCGACCTGCAGCACAGCGTCGGGATCGGTGACCACCTTCAGGTCCCCGGCTGCGCCGGAGGCCTCGGGGCCGGCGGGGGCGGGCGGGGTCTCGGCGGTGCAGGCGGACAGCGCCGCGACGGCGGCCAGGGACAGCACGGGCAGGCGGAAGGATCGCGTTCTCATGCCCTCCAGCCTGCACGACGCGCACGCGGGCGTGCACGGGAGGGTCGGCCCCCCGGGCGGACGCGCCGGAACGGACGAACCGTGACACGTCGGTAACCTCGCCGTACGGGCAGTCGACCGGGAGACGGTCGGCACGACGCAGGAGGGCGGTTCCCGACGTGACCACCGACGACGCGAAGCGACCGGTCGTCGCTGTCGCGAACCGGCTCCCGGTGCATGCGGGCGACGACGGCTGGCAGCTGTCCCCCGGCGGCCTGGTGACGGCGCTGCGCCCGGTGATGAGCGTCCGCTCCGGGGCGTGGGTCGGCTGGGACGGCGGGACCAAGGACACGCCGGCCCGGCTGCCCGAGCTGTCGATCGGGCTCGCACCGGTGTCCCTGACGGCGACCCAGGTCCGCGACTACTACCACGGCTTCGCGAACCGGACGCTCTGGCCGCTGCTGCACCACGCGATCGAGAAGCCGGTGTTCGAGCGCTCCTGGTGGGCGGCGTACCGCTCGGTGAACGAGCGGTTCTCCGCCGCCGCCGTGGAAGCGCTCGACAGCAATCCCGAGGCGTTGCTGTGGGTCCACGACTACCACCTGCTGCTGGTGCCCGAGCTGGTGCGCCAGGAGCGCGGCGCCCAGCGCACCGGCCTGTTCCTGCACACGCCGTGGCCGTCCCCGGACATCTTCGCGCGCATCCCGTGGCGCAAGAGCCTGCTCCTCGGACCGCTCGGGGCCGATGTCGTCAGCTTCCACACCGAGGGCTACCGGAGGAACTTCGTCCGCGCCTGCGGCCGGCTCCTCGGCGGTGACGGCGTGCAGGTCAAGGACGACGACCTGGCCCTGCCCGACGGCCGGCTGGTGCGCACCACGGTGTCGCCGATCTCGATCGACGTGGCGCAGTTCGCCGACCTGGGCACCTCACCCCGGACCGACGAGGAGGTCCGGGCCCTGCGTCAGCAGTTCGCCGGGCGCACGGTGCTGCTCGGCGTGGACCGGCTCGACTACACCAAGGGCATCGTCGAGCGGTTGCGGGCCTTCGAGGCGCTCCTGGAGCGCCGGCCCGACCTGCGTGACCAGCTCGTCCTGGTGCAGGTGGCGGTTCCCAGCCGGGACGACGTCCGCGAGTACCGGCAGCTGCGCAGCCAGGTCGAGCAGATCACCGGGCGGATCAACGGGCGTTTCACCGCTCCCGGCAGGGACGTGCCGGTCCACTACCTCTACCGGTCACTGACTCCGGAGGCGCTCTCGGCCTACTACGCCTGCGCCGACGTGATGCTCGTGACGCCACTGGTCGACGGCATGAACCTCGTCGCGAAGGAGTACGTCGCCGTCCAGAACGCCCGCCGTAGCTGCGGTGCGCTCGTGCTCAGCGAGTTCACCGGCGCGGCGCACGAGCTCGAGGGCGCGGTGCTGTGCAACCCCTTCGACATCGACGGGCTCTCCAGCCTGATCGAGCAGGCCTTGGTGCTGCCGGAAGCCACCCGCCGGCGGGCGATGTCAGGGATGGCCCGGCAGGTCACCGCCCACGACGTGCACCACTGGGTCGACCTCCAGCTGGCCGACATCGGCGCCGAGGGACCCGGCGCCGTACCGGACTGACCGTTCGCCGGCCGTACGGACCGGTGCACGGGAGGTGGACCCAGACAGACTCGAACTGCCGACCTTCGCCTTGTAAGGGCGCTGCTCTACCAACTGAGCCATGGGTCCCGCGACCCCAGGCTAGAGCCTGACGAGCACCTCCCGGTACCCGTCCACGGCTCCAGGGCAGGATGGCGACATGCCAGGACCTGTTCCCGCTCCCGGTCGCTTCGGGCTGGGCGAGCTGGGTGTCCCGGAGCTGGGCCGCGAGGTCGTCGCCGCCTGGGACGCCTTCCTGGACGGGGTGCGTGACCCGTCGACCGACCTGTCCCGCCCCTCCCGGTTGTCCGGCTGGACCGGCCGCGAGACCTGCATCCACCTGGGAAACTGGGACGACTCGCAGGTCCTGGAGGGCATCCTCGCGTCGGCGCGGACCGGCGCGCTGAAGGAGCCGCCACCCCCCGACCGCGTGAGCGACCTGCTCGTCCGCGCCCACCGCGAGGCCACGGACGAGGACGTCGTGGGGGCGCTGGTGCAGGCGCGGGAGCGGATCGCCCACTTCTTCGCCGGTGGTGAGGCCGAGGAGACCGGCCGGCTGCTGGCCGGCTCCGCTGTCGGGCCGCTGCCGGTCCTGTCCCTGGTGCACGCCGGCACCTACGAGCTGGCGGTGCACACCCTCGACCTCGCTCCGTGCGGCGCTCCCCCGCCGGCCCCCGTCCTGCTCGATCGCGGGCTGGCAGCGCTCGTCGACGTGACCGGCGCGCTCACCGCCCGCGCCGGGATCGACGTCGCGATCACCGCCATGACCGCGGACGGTGGCTGGTCCTGCACCAGCCAGGCGCACAGCTGGTCCACCGGGCGGGTCGCCGCCGGGCCCTTCGACGGCGTCGGCGTACGAGGCTCCGCGGTCGACCTGCTGGACGTCTCGGCCGGCCGGGCCGGCCTGCCGCAACTGCTGGTGAGCCGCCGGCTGCAGGTGCAGCAGCTGCCCCAGTGGATGCGCCTCGCGCCGCTGCTGGACGACGTCCCGGGCCTGCCCGGCGGCGCCGCACTGCGGGCCGCCGTCGGCGGGGTGTCCGGCGTCGCGGGCCGCGTCGGCCGGCTGCTCGGGCAGTTCCGGGGCTGAGCCCGACGTCTGCTAGCGGGACCGGCCGTCCGGCCGGACCACCATCGCGATCTGGCGCCCGGCCGCACGCGTCAGCACCACGGTCACCTCGCGGGTCCCGGTCAGCTTGAGCTGCCTGCGCAGCACGTCCGGCTCGACCGCGGTCCCCCGCTTCTTCACCACCACCGACCCGGCGTCGTGCGCCCGCAGCCGCTCCCGCAGGGTCTTGAGCCCGAAGGGCAGGACCTCGAGCACCTCGTACCAGGTGCCGTACGGCGTCGGGACCCTGGTGTCGGCGCTGATGTAGGCGATGGTGGCATCGACGAGCCAGCCGCCGACCTGAGCGGCCAGCTGCGCCACCAGATGGGCGCGCACCACGGCGCCGTCCGGTTCGAGCAGCCAGCGACCGGGCGGCCGCACGGCCGGCGCCTCGACGGGGTGGTCGAGCAGCGTGTGCGGGCCGGGCAGCAGGGTCGCGCTGCGGCGGTGCCCGCTGCGGCCCGCGCCGGACAGCAACACCGCCTCCTTGACGTCGCCACGCAGCGACACCACCTCGACCTCCACATCCGGTGGCAGCGCGTCGTGGTCCACCCCCGGCGCCACCTTCACGACCAGCGAGCGCACCCGGTCCCGCCACGACAGCACGACATCCAGTGGGGGGCTGTAGGCGCGCGGGTCGAAGACGCGCCGGCCGCCCGCCCTGCGCGCCGGGTCGACCACGACGTCGGCGCCGGGCGGCAGCCGCACCCGGGCGGCGTCGGCGCGCAGCAGCCGGACCTCACGTCCGAGCACCTCGGCGTTGGCCCGGGCGAGCAGCAGCCTGGCCTCGTCGAGGTCCACGCCGACCGAGCCGACCGGCAGCGCGAGCAGGTCCCCGCCCACGGAACAGCACAGGTCGAGCACCGGGCGGTCGAACAGCCGGGCCCGGTGCGTCGCGAGGTCGTACGAGGAGGCCTGCTCGAGAGCCGGGCCCGTCCACCACAGCTCGTGCCCGCGGGGGTGCTTGGCCCGTGCCCGCTCGCGCAGCAGCGCCTGCTCGAGGGCGAGCGGCCCGAGCACACCGAAGGTGCGTACCGCCTCCGCAGTGCGCACCCGCGCCGCCGGCGAGAGGTCCAGCAGCTCGGCGGCCTCGACGGCGTGCCGCCCCTGCGGCGAGAGCAGCGCCCGGACCTGCTCCGGCGTCAGCGGCGGTTCTTGCCCTTGCTGGCCTTCGGCGAGACCAGCCGGGTGCCGGACCACTCCGGCGCGGCACTGGTGCTGCGGGTGCTGGACAGCCCTGCGGTGGGCGCGGCCTCGTCGATGTCACTCGGCTCGACGTGCCCCGCACGGCCCGCCTTGGGAGTGAGCAGCCAGACCACCCCGCTGTCGGCGAGGTTGGTGAGGGAGTCGACGAGTGCATCGACCAGATCGCCGTCACCCTCGCGCCACCAGAGCAGGACGACGTCGACCACGTCGTCGGTGTCGTCGGTGAGGAGCAGCTCGGTGCCGGTGCGGGCCGCGACGTCGTCGAGCAGCGACTGGTCGACGGCGACGTCGGAGACCAGGTCAGGACCGGTCCCCACCACCTGCACGACCATGCCGGGCTCGATCCCGAGCTTCTCGGCCAGGCCACGCTGTGCCGCGTGGTCCGCGGACGTGCTCACGGTTGCCCCTTCCCCTCGGCCCCGGCGGGGCGCTCGAGGGCAGTCCACCGGACAAGGCCCGGACGCGCAAGTGCCCCCGCTGCGCCGGAGGACGAAGACCCGCCCACGGACCCGGCCGTCCGGTCCCGTCGCGGCCCCCGGTCGGGACCGGCTCGTGGCTCCGCCGGACCCCGCCCTGCGGGGCTGCTACCGGCTACCGGCTGGTAGCAGGCAGGATGGTGGGACAGGTGCAACGTCCTATCCGGGGAGAAGCGTGACCGAGCGGTTCAGCGTCATCAGCGACGGCCTGCCCACCCAGCTGCCGGACATCGACCCGGCCGAGACCGCGGAGTGGCTCGAGTCGCTCGACGCGGTACTGGACAACGCCGGCCGCGGCCGAGCCCGGTTCCTCATGCTGAAGATGCTGGAGCGGGCGCGCGAGAAGGCCGTCGGTGTGCCGGCGCTGCGCAGCACCGACTACATCAACACGATCCCACCGGAGCGCGAGCCGGCCTTCCCCGGAGACGAGCACGTCGAGCGGCGGATCCGGGCCTACATCCGCTGGAACGCCGCGATCACGGTCAGCCGGGCCAACCGTCCCGAGATCGGAGTCGGCGGCCACATCGCGTCCTACGCCAGCGCGGCCAGCCTCTACGAGGTCGGCTTCAACCACTTCTTCCGTGGCAAGGAGCGGCCGGACGACTCCGGGGACTCGGTCTTCTTCCAGGGCCACGCCTCCCCCGGCATCTACGCCAGGGCCTTCCTGGAGGGCCGGCTGACAGAGGACCAGCTCGACGGCTTCCGGCAGGAGTCGCGGCCGGCGAGCCTGCCCAGCTACCCGCACCCGCGGCTGATGCCCGACTTCTGGGAGTTCCCCACCGTCTCCATGGGTCTGGGGCCGATCGCCGCGATCTACCAGGCCCGCTTCAACCGCTACCTGCACGACCGCGGGATCAAGGACACCAGCGCCAGCCGTGTCTGGTGCTTCCTCGGCGACGGCGAGATGGACGAGCCGGAGTCGCTCGGCGCGATCGGCCTGGCCGCCCGTGAGGAGCTGGACAACCTGGTCTTCGTGGTGAACTGCAACCTGCAGCGCCTGGACGGGCCGGTCCGCGGCAACGGGAAGATCATGCAGGAGCTGGAGTCCTCCTTCCGCGGCGCCGGGTGGAACGTCATCAAGGTGGTCTGGGGCCGCCAGTGGGACGACCTGATCGCCCAGGACGTCGACGGGCTGCTGGTCAACGCGATGAACACGACCCCCGACGGGCAGTTCCAGACCTACTCGGTCGAGACCGGCGCCTACACCCGGCAGAACTTCTTCGGCTCCGACCCCCGGCTGCTGAAGATGGTCGAGCACCTGAGCGACGACCAGATCCGCAACCTGCCGCGCGGCGGCCACGACTACCGCAAGGTGCATGCGGCCTTCGACTCCGCGACCAAGCATGTCGGGCAGCCGACCGTGATCCTGGCCCACACCATCAAGGGCTGGACCCTGGGCAAGGGCTTCGAGGGCCGCAACGCCACGCACCAGATGAAAAAGCTCAGCAAGGACGACCTCAAGGCGCTGCGCGACCGGCTCCATCTGGAGATCTCCGACAGCGCTCTGGAGGCCGACCTCCCGCCGTACTACCACCCCGGTGAGAACTCCGACGAGATCCGCTACATGAAGGAGCGGCGGGCCGAGCTCGGCGGATCGCTGCCGCGGCGGGTGGTGCGCGCCAAGGCGCTGCCCCTGCCGGGTCCGGAGGTCTACGACGAGCTCAAGCGCGGTTCGGGCAAGCAGGAGGTCGCCACGACGATGGCCTTCGTCCGGCTGCTGAAGGACCTGGTGAAGGACAAGGGCATCGGCGCCCGGATCGTGCCGGTCATCCCGGACGAGGCGCGCACGTTCGGCATCGACGCGATGTTCCCGACCGCGAAGATCTACTCCCCGCTCGGTCAGACCTACGAGGCGGTCGACCGTGAGCTGCTGCTGTCCTACAAGGAGAGTGCGCAGGGGCAGATCCTGCACGAGGGCATCACCGAGGCGGGCTCGATGGCGTCGGTGATCGCGGCCGGCACGTCCTACGCCACGCACGGCGAGCCGATGATCCCGGTCTACGTCTTCTACTCGATGTTCGGCTTCCAGCGCACTGCCGACCAGATGTGGGCCTTCGCCGACCAGCTGGGCCGCGGCTTCCTGCTCGGCGCGACCGCCGGCCGCACGACCCTCAACGGCGAGGGGCTGCAGCACCAGGACGGACACAGCCTGCTGTTCGCCAGCACCAACCCGGCCTGCGTGGCCTACGACCCGGCGTTCGCGTACGAAGTCGCCTTCATCGTCGAGGACGGTCTCCGGCGGATGTACGGCGAGAGCGATGTCCATCCACATGGCGAGGACGTCTTCTACTACCTCACCGTCTACAACGAGCCCTATCCGCAGCCGGTCCTGCCCGACCTGCCGCGGCTGCGCGAGGGCGTGCTGCGCGGGCTGTACCGCTACTCCACCGCCGACGGCGAGGGACCGCGGGCGCAGGTGCTCGCCAGTGGCATCGGGGTGCGCCTGGCCATGGACGCCCAGCGGTTGCTGCGCGAGGACTGGGGAGTGGCCGCCGACGTGTGGAGCGTGACGAGCTGGAACGAGCTGCGCCGCGACGCCGTCGCGTGCGAGCAGCACAACCTGCTCGAGCCGGAGGCACGCCGCACCCCCTACGTGACGCAGGCCCTGATGGCCACGACCGGTCCGGTCGTGGCGGTCAGCGACTGGATGCGGGCGGTACCGGACATGATCAGCCGGTGGGTCCCGAACGACTGGACGTCGCTGGGCACCGACGGCTTCGGCCGGTCCGACACACGGGCGTCGCTGCGTCGCCACTTCCGGATCGACCCGGAGTCGATTGCGGTGGCGGTGCTGGTCGAGCTGGCCCGCCGCGGCGAACTCGCCGCCGACCTCCCGCAGCGGGCCGTGCAGCAGTACGCCCTGCACTCGGAGGACCTCCCGGCCGAGAAGGACACGACCGTGGGCTCGAGCGAGTAGGGCTGCGGGCAGGGGGTATCGGCGCCTCATGCAACGAGGCAGCGACAAGCACAGCGCACGCAAGGACGACGCTCTGGGCGCCGAGGTCGGCGGGCTGGTCCGGTCCGGCCACGACAACCGGGCCGACTGGAACTCCCCGGAGCCCTCCGGGGAGGACCAGCCCGACGTGGACCTGGCGCCCCACAGCACCCTGGCCGGAGGCGTGCCGGAGGGCATGACGGAGCAGGACGTCGCACAGCGCAGCGAGCTGGCCGGTGTCCTCGGCCGGATCTGGCCGGCGACCAGCGAGCAGGTGCTCGCCGCCGCGACCGAGAACGACGCCACGGAGACCGTCCTCGCTCCGCTGCGGCAGCTGCCGCCCGGGCAGAGCTACGCGAACCTGCAGGAGTTGTGGGCGGCGCTCAGTGGGGGCCACGTGGAGGGCCACCGCTTCTGACAGACCACCCGCAGGGGACCCGTTCGGGTTGTTCGTGACATCTTTCCGCGCGGAATGCTCCAGTTCAGCCCCTGCCGTGCCGCAGACTCAAGCAGGAAGCGACACGTCAGCGGACGGGAGCACGGCCATGGGCAGGCATGCGGTCACGGTCAGCCGGCTGGAGGAGCACGCGAACCTCCCGGAGATCCTCGGCGTCCTGGCGCAGCTGCCGCACATCGGGGACGGCCACCTGGTCGCGCTGGCCGACGCCTGGGTCAACAGCCCGGCCCTGGCGGAGGCGCGCGGCCGTGCCCTCAGCCCGGACAGCCCGCTGGTGGTCGAGGTACTGGCCGCCTTCGACGCCCTCACCGCGCTGTTCGCCGACGACCTGGCGGGCACCGCGGCGTACGTCCTGGTGGACGCCACCGTGACCATCCGGGCGCTCAAGGCGGTCCGCGACGCCATCGCTGCCAGCTACGCCCGCCCGGTCCTCACCAGGCACCAGCACACCGCCCTGCTGCGACCCTGGCACACCGTCTTCCCGACACCCACCGTCGACGAGCCGGACCTGGGTCCCCGGGCGGAGCAGGTCAAGACGCTGCTGTCGACGCTGCCCGGCCTGTCCGTCCGCTGCCACGACGCATCCGGCCGGGCGCTGTTCGAGGCGCTGGTCGACCGCTCCTTCGTCGCGGAGGCGGACCGCGCGCAGGCTGCGCAGACCGCCTTCGACGCCGCCGTCCTCACCAGCCGCCGCCGCACCTGGACGTTGGTACGCCGCTCCGGTACCGAAGGGCTGCTGCGCCCGTGCCCGACCTGCCGCGCGTCCACCGCACACGACCGCGAGGGCCAGCGGGTGCTGGAGCTGTGCCTGGACGCCGCCTGCGCGCTGCTCGTCGCCGACGCCCTCTCCGACGCCTGCCTGCACCTGCTCGCCGACCCGGTGCTCGCGCTCATCCCGATGCAGCGCGCCGGGTCCAGCTGAGCAGCTGGTCGATCCCCCAGGCGTTGACCACCTGTTCGGGCGTGATGCCGCACAGGTAGGCCCGTTCGCAGCCCAGGTGCTGCCAGTCGAGCTGCCCGGGCGCGTGGGCGTCGGTGTCGATCGCGACGCGGCAGCCCGCCTCGACCGCCAGCCGCAGCAGCCGCTTGGGCGGGTCGAGCCGCTCCGGCCGGCTGTTGACCTCCACCGCCACGCCGAACTGCGCGCACGCCGCGAAGACCAGCTCGGCGTCGAACTCCGACTCGGGCCGGCCCCGGCCGCCGCGGCCGTGGCCCCTGACCTTCCGGCCCGTGCAGTGGCCCAGCACATCGGTGTGCGGATTGCTGATGGCGGCCACCATCCGGGCGGTCATGTCGTCGTGCGGCATCCGCAGCGTGCCGTGCACACTGGCGACGACGAGGTCGAGGCGGGCCAGCAGCTCGGGCGACTGGTCCAGGCTGCCGTCCTCGAGGATGTCGCACTCGATGCCGGTCAGCAGCCGGAAGGGCGGGCCCGGTTCCTGCGCGAAGCGGTCGTTGAGCGCGGCGACGACGTCGAGCTGCTCGCCGAGCCGCTCCGCGCTCAGGCCGCGGGCCACCGTCAGCCGCGGCGAGTGGTCGGTGAGCACCAGGTAGCGGTGGCCGAGCGCCCGGCCGGCCCGGGCCATCTCCTCGATCGACGCACCACCGTCCGACCAGTCGGAGTGGGTGTGGCAGTCGCCCCTGAGCGCCGACCTGAGCGCGGCCGCACCCTCGCTGACCGGGGTGTCGCCGAGGGTGCGGACCCTTCTCAGGTAGACCGGTTCCGCACCGTCCAGGGCCTCGCGGACCACCGTCGCAGTGACCTTCCCGATGCCGGGCAGCTCCTCGAGGCCCCCGGTTCGCGCGCGCTGTTCCAGCTCGGGACGCGGCACCGCGTCCACCGTCGCGGCGGCGGTCCGGAACGCCCGGACCCGGAAGCTCGGCTCCAGCGCCCGCTCCAGGCAGAAGGCGATGCTGCGCAGGTCCGCCGCGGGGTCGCGCTGCCCGCTCACCGGCCGATCCCCTCCTGCGCGACGTCCACCGGGCGGCCCTCCTCGGCCCGCCAGGCGGCGAAGACCGCTGTGCACAGCGCCGCCCAGCCGAGTCCGATGAACAACCCGGCGGTGACGTCGCTGGGGAAGTGCACCCCCAGCAGCACCCGGCTGACCGCGACCAGGACCGCGACGGCCACAGCGGCGGTGAACAGCAGCCGGACGCGGCGGACGTAGGGCTGCAGCAGCACCGCGCCGGTCGCCCAGAAGGCGGCGGCGCCCAGGGCGTGGCCGCTGGGGAAGGACGCCCCCAGGGCGGTCGCCACCGGCTCGTCGAAGACCGGCCGGGTCCGGTCGACGGCGAGCTTGAGCCCGCTGGACAGCACGACCGCGCCGAGCCGGGCCGCGAGGACGAACAGCGCGAGGCGCGCCCGGCCGCGCCGGAACAGCACGAGCGCGATTCCTGCCGTGGCCGCGGTGAGCAGGAACGGGTCGCCGAGCAGCGTGACGCCCTGCGCCGCGCGCAGCAGCGCGTCGTGCTCCCCGACGGCGCGCGCGGCGGCGACCGAGACGCCGAGATCGGCCTGGACCACCCCCGGGTGCGCGGCCCGCACGAGGACGGCCAGCGGCACCGCCGCGACCAGCACGACCAGAGCCCCCAGCAACCCGAGGGCGAGCCGCAGCCCGGCCCACTCCTGCGCCCTCGTCACAGGACCAGCCTGATCAGATCGCCGGGATTCACACCACCTGGTGCAACCAGGTCACCGGCGCACCGTCGCCGGCCTCCCGGAACGGCTCCAGCTCGGCGTCCCAGGCCGCGCCGAGCAGGCCGTCGAGACCCTGCGCGAGCTGGGCTCCGGTCGCCGTCCCGAGCAGCGCCCGGAGCCGGTCCTCCCCCACGAGCACATCGCCGTTCGCGCTCATGACGGCGCGGAAGGCACCCAGCGTCGGCGTCACGGCGTACCGCTCGCCGTCCAGCCCCGGGCTGGCCTGCTCGGTGACCTCGTAACGCAGCACGCTCCAGCCGCGCAGCGCAGCCGCCAACCGCCCGGCCGTGCCGGGGCGACCGCGCCAGTTGATCTCGGCCCGGAGCTGGCCCGGCGCGCACGGCTGGTCGCTCCACTCCATCCGGGCACGGGTGCCCAGCTCCGCGGCCACCGCCCACTCGACATGGGGGCACAGCGCAGGCGGAGCGGAGTGGACGTAGAGCACGCCGGCGGACACGGTGCCTCCTGGTGGGTCGAGGTGCGCCTTCCCCAGCGGCCTCGTCCAGCGGCGTCCGTGCTGTGACTGCTGTGACCCATGGTGCCACTGATGACGCTGCGTGGCCAGTCCTCTGCCACCCTGCTGCGTTTGTCGTCTCCCCGGGCCTCCCAGGGTCAGGTCGCAGGCGCGGCCAGCCAGGCGTCGATGCCGCCGAGCAGCTGCGCCTTCAGCTCCGGCGGCGCCGCGCTTCCGCGCACCGCGTCCCCCGCGAGGCCGGCCAGCGCCGCGTCGTCCAGCCCCTGCTGGGCGCGCACCGCGGCGTACTGCTCGAGCAGCCCGGAGCGGAACAGCAGGGGGTCGTCGGCACCGAGCGCCACCGGCACCCCCGCCTCGCGCAGCTGGCGTACCGGCACCAGCTCCACCGCGCCCGCCACCCCGAGCGCGACGTTGGAGGCCGGACAGACCTCCAGCACCACGCCCCGACCGGCGAGCAGCCGGACCGTCGTCGGGTCCTCGACGGAGCGGACACCGTGGCCGAGCCGGTCGGCCCGCAGCACCTCCACGGCCCCGATCACGCTCCGGATCCCCCGCAGCTCTCCCGCGTGCGGCACCGAGAGCAGGCCGGCCTCACGCGCGATCCGGAACGCCTTGGCGAACTCCTCCGGGCGGCCCTTCGTCTCGTCGTTGGACAGCCCGAAGCCGACCACGCCGGGGCCGCTCCCCGGGGGATCGGCGAACCTGCGTGCCAGCCGCGCCAACGTCTCCGCGTCGCCCGGATGCCGGGTGCGGTTGGCCGCGACCACCAGCGCCATCCCGACTCCCGTCGCGGCGGCGGCGTCGGCCATCGCGTCGAGCACCACCTCCACCGTCGCCTGCAACCCGCCGAGCCGGGCGGCGTACGAGGAGGGGTCCACCTGCACCTCCACCCAGCCGGAGCCGGCCGATCGCTCGTCCTCGGCGATCTCCCGCACCAGCCGGCGCACCTCGTCGGGGCCGGCCAGCACGTCGCGGGCGGCGTCGTACAGCCGCTGGAAGCGGGACCAGCCGCGCCGCGCCGTGACGTCGAGCCGCGCACCGGCAGGGTCCAACAGCTCCGCCGGCAGCCGCCGGCCCTGCTGGGCGGCGAGCTCGACGAGGGTGGCCGGCCGCATCGCGCCCGCGAGGTGGAGGTGCAGGTGCGCCTTGGGGAGCCGGGCCAGGTCGCGCACGCCGGAAATCCTGCCCCATCGGCTGCACCGGGGTCGTGTCGCAGCACCCGGGCGCCTGCCGCATCGGCCACAATGACGGGGACATGACGCAGCCCTCCCCTGCCCCTCCTCCGCCCAGCCGAGAGAGCGGCTACACCGCCCAGCACCTGTCCGTCCTCGAGGGCCTCGAGGCGGTCCGCAAGCGCCCGGGCATGTACATCGGCTCGACCGACTCCAAGGGTCTGACCCACCTGGCCTACGAGATCATCGACAACGCCGTCGACGAGGCCCTGGCCGGCCACTGCAACCGGATCGAGCTGACCCTGCACGCCGACGGCTCGGTCGAGGTCGGCGACGACGGCCGCGGCATCCCCGTCGACCTCGAGCCCAGGAGCGGGCTGACCGGCGTCGAGCTGGTGATGACCAAGCTGCACGCCGGTGGCAAGTTCGGCGGCGGCGGCTACAAGACCTCCGGCGGCCTGCACGGCGTCGGCGCCAGCGTCGTGAACGCGCTGTCGGTCCGGCTCGACGTGGTCGTACGCCGCGGTGGCCGGGTGCACACGATGTCCTTCAGCCGCGGCGTGCCGGGGGTCTTCGCGGGCGACGGGCCGACGGCCGCGTTCACGCCGCGGGACGGGTTGTCCGTGGCCGGCAAGGCGCCCCGGACGGCGACCGGCACGAGCGTGCGCTGGTGGCCCGACCTGCCGCTGTTCAGCAAGGGCTCGGCCGTCCACGTCGACCAGCTGCACGACCGGCTGCGCCAGACGGCCTTCCTCGTACCAGGGCTGACGCTGGCGATGCTGGATCGGCGCTCCGGCGAGCTGGTGGAGGAGAGCTTCCGCTTCGACGGCGGCACCGCCGACTTCGTCGAGCACCTCGCCGTCGACGGGGCGGTGTGCGACCCGGTGCACATCCTCGGATCGGGCAACTACAAGGAGACGGTCCCGGTGCTCGACGACCAGGGCCACATGGTGACCACGGTGGTCGAGCGGCACTGCGAGGTCGACGTCGCCCTGCGCTGGGGCACCGGCTACGACACCCGGGTGCAGACGTTCTGCAACGTCGTCGCAACACCGCACGGCGGCAGCCACCAGAACGGCTTCGAGCGCGCGCTGCTGCGCACGCTGAACGACGCGATGAAGGCCGCGCGCGTGCTGCGGGCCAACGACGACCCGGTGATCAAGGATGACGTCCTCGAGGGACTGACCGCCGTGGTGACGGTGAAGGTGCCCGAGCCGCAGTACCTCGGGCAGACCAAGGACGAGCTCGGCACCCCCGGCGTCACCAAGATCGTGGCCGACGTCGTCGGACGGGGGCTTCGCACGGAGTTCCTGGAGAACAAGAAGCGCAAGGCGCAGGCGCGCACGATCCTCGACAAGGTCGCCGCGGCCGCCAAGACCCGGCAGGCCGCCAGGGCGAGCAAGGACGCGGCCCGCCGCAAGACCGCGCTCGAGACCTCGACGCTGCCGGCGAAGCTCGCCGACTGCCGCTCCACCGACGTCAGCCGCACCGAGTTGTGGCTGGTCGAGGGTGACAGCGCGCTCGGCACCGGCAAGCTCGCGCGCAACAGCGAGTTCCAGGCGCTGCTGCCGCTGCGCGGCAAGATCCTCAACGTCCAGAAGGCCGGCGTCAGCGAGATGCTCTCCAACGCCGAGTGCGCCTCGATCATCCAGGTCGTCGGCGCCGGGACCGGACGCACCTTCGACCTCGAGCAGATGCGCTACGGCAAGGTGATCCTGATGATGGACGCCGACGTCGACGGTGCGCACATCCGCTGCCTGCTCATCACGCTGTTCGCCCGCTACATGCGGCCGGTGCTCGAGAGCGGGCGTCTGTTCGCCGCGGTGCCGCCGCTGCACCGCATCGAGGTGGCCGGCGCGAAGGAGCCGATCTACACCTACAGCGAGAAGCAGCGAAAGGACGAGCTGCGCAAGATCGCGGCCCGCGGCGCGAAGGTCAAGGGGCAGATCCAGCGCTACAAGGGCCTCGGCGAGATGGACCCCGACCAGCTGGCGGAGACGACGATGCACCCGGCGACCCGCACCCTGCGGCGGATCAACGAGGGCGACCTCGATGCGGCGGAGCGGGTGCTCGAGCTGCTCATGGGCAACGACGTCGCGCCGCGCCGCGACTTCATCGTCAGCAGCGCCTCGCGGGTCAACCGAGAGCTGCTGGACACATGACCCTGCCCCCCACCCTTGTGTCCTGCTCCCCCTGTGGCGCCCCTGTCCTCTCAGCAGGACACAAGGACTCAGCAGGACACAAGGACTCAGCAGGGCACAAGGGCTCAGCAGGGCACAAGGAGGTGCAGCGCTGATGGCGCGCAAGCGGAGCTCCTCGAGCCACATCCCCCCTTTCGAGGGCGAGGGGACGATCCTCGACACCTCGGTCGTCGACGAGATCGAGTCCAGCTACCTCGACTACTCCTACTCGGTCATCTACTCCCGCGCGCTGCCCGACGCGCGCGACGGGCTCAAGCCGGTGCACCGCCGGATCCTGTACTCCATGGCCGACTCCGGCCTGCGTCCCGATCGGCCGTACGTCAAGAGCGCCCGCGTCGTGGGCGACGTCATGGGCCGCTACCACCCGCACGGCGACAGCGCGATCTACGACGCGATGGTGCGCCTGGCGCAGCCGTTCGCCATGCGGGTGCCGCTCATCGACGGGCACGGCAACTGGGGAAGCCCCGACGACAGCGCAGCCGCCAGCAGGTACACCGAATGTCGTTTGACAGCAGCCGCTCTGCTCCTCACGGACGGGCTGGACGAGGAGACCGTCGACCACGAGGACAACTACGACGGGTCGCTGCAGCAGCCGTCGGTGCTGCCCGCCGCGATGCCCAACCTGCTCGTCAACGGCACGTCCGGCATCGCGGTCGGGATGGCCACCAACATGATCCCGCACAACCTCGTCGAGGTCGTCGACGCCGCGCGCCACCTGCTGGCCCACCCGGACGCCGACCTCGACGACCTGATGCGCTTCGTGCCCGGGCCGGACCTGCCCACCGGCGGGCAGCTGCTCGGCATGAGCGAGGTGCGTACGGCGTACGAGACCGGTCGCGGGGTCGTGCGGATGCGCGCCACCGCCGAGGTGGGCCCGCTCCCCCGCGGCAAGTCGAGCATCACGGTGACCGAACTGCCGTACGGCGTCGGCGCGGAGCGGGTCATCGCCAAGGTGAAGGAGCTCGTCACCGGCAAGAAGCTGCAGGGCATCGCCGACGTCAAAGACCTCACCGACCGGCAGCTCGGCACCCACCTGGTCTTCGAGGTCAAGGCCGGCTTCAACCCGCAGGCGGTGCTGGCCGAGCTCTACCGGCTGACGCCGCTGGAGGAGTCCTTCGGCATCAACAACGTCGCGCTGGTCGACGGGCAGCCGCGCACCCTGGGGCTGAAGGACCTGCTGCAGGTCTTCCTCGACCACCGGGTCGACGTCGTCACGCGGCGGTCCCGCTTCCGGCTGCGCAAGGCGCAGGAGCGGGCCCACCTGGTCGAGGGCCTGCTTCTCGCGCTGATGGACATCGACGAGGTCGTACGCATCATCCGCGGCTCGCAGGACGTCGGCGAGGCGCGGGCGTCGCTGGTCGCCCTGATCGGGCTGACGGACCTGCAGGCCGGCTACGTGCTGGACATGCAGCTGCGCCGGCTGGTCGCGCTCGAGGTGGCCAAGCTCGAGGCCGAGCTCGCATCGCTGCGCGAGACGATCGGCTACCTGGAGGGGATTCTCGCCGACCCGGTGCTGCTGCGGGGAGTTCTCGCCGACGAGCTCGCGGAGGTGGCGGCGGAGCACGGCACCGCACGCAGGACCGTGCTGGTCGGCGGCGACCTGAAGGCGCTCGTCACGCAGCGGGCCGCGAGCCTGGAGGTCGCCGACGAGCCGTGCGACGTGGTGCTGTCCAGCGCGGGGCTGCTGGCTCGTACCCCCCTGCACGCCGACCCGGAGGACACCTCCGGACGCAAGCGCACCGGCCGCAGCCGGCATGACGTCATCGTGTCGGTGGCACGGTCGACCACCCGCGGGACAGTCGGGCTGATCACGTCCGCCGGGCGGGTGCTCCGCGTCGGCGTGCTCGACCTGCCGAACGCGCCGGCCGTCACGACCGGCGCCCTGTCACTGCGCGGAGGTGCTCCGGCGTCGGAGTTCGCGGCGATCGAGCGGGGCGAGCGCGTCCTCGCGCTGTCCGCCCTGCCCGCCGACGGACCGGGCATCGCGCTGGCCACCACACAGGGGGTCGTCAAGCGGGTCGCACCGGAGTGGCCCAGCAAGGGCGAGGCAGTCGAGATCGTCGCGCTCAAGCCGGGGGACGAGGTGGTCGGCGCGGCCGAGCTGGTGGACGGCGAGGAGGAGCTGGTGCTGTTCGCCTCCACCGGGGACCTGCTGCGCTTTCCGGCGTCGGCGGTACGACCTCAGGGTCGTTCGGCCGGTGGCATGGCCGGGATGAAGCTGACCCCCGGTGCCGTCCTCGTCGGCTTCAGCGCGGTCTCGCTGGCTCCGCCGGAGGGGATGCTCGACGTGGTCGACGAGCCGGTCGTCGTCTCCGGCGGCGGGCTACCGCCGGAGGGCCGCGGCAAGGGCGTCGGCGTGGTGTCCAGCGTGAAGGTGACGCCGCTGTCGGAATACCCGCGCAAGGGGCGCGCGACCGGCGGCGTGCGCTGCCAGCGGCTGCTGTCCGGCGAGGCGCTGCTGGTGCTCGGCTGGGCCGGCCGCGGTCCGGCGTGGGCCGCCGCGGCCTCGGGCGATCCGGTGGAGCTACCGGCGACCTACGGCCGGCGCGACGGCTCAGGCACCCCGGTCGACAGGCCGCCTTCGGCCGTCGGGCGCCCGCACCGCTGAGGCCCGCCGGGCCCGCCGGGGCCCGGTCAGCAGCCGAGCAACCGCACGTCGCTGCCGCGCCGGGTCTTGCGGACGTGCACCTGCGCGGGGATCCGGGCCCGCAGCTCGGCGACGTGGCTGACCAGCCCCACGACGCGGCCGCCCTCGCGCAGGCCGTCGAGCACGTCCATCACCTCGTCGAGGGTGTCCTCGTCGAGAGTGCCGAAGCCCTCGTCGACGAACAACGCCTCGATCCGGGTGCCGCCCGCCTCGGCCTGCACGACGTCGGCCAGGCCCAGCGCGAGGGCCAGCGAGGCGAGGAAGGTCTCACCGCCGGACAGCGTGCTGGTCTCCCGATCCTGACCCGTCCAGCTGTCCCGGGCCAGCAGGCCCAGCCCGGAACGCGCGCCGCCCTTGGCCGCACCGTCGGTGTGCACCAGGCGGTAGCGGCCCTGCGTCATGCGCAACAGCCGGGCGCTGGCCACGGCGGCGACCTCCTCGAGCCGGGCGGCCAGCACGAACGACGTCAGCGTCATCCTCAGGGCGTTGCCGCCGCCGCCCGAGCACAGGTCGGCCAGCCGGCGGACGTGGCCGGCCTCCTGCTCGAGCGGGACCAACGCGTCGGCGGCGGCACTCAGCGCCGGTGCGAGCTCGGCCAGCTGACCGAGCCGCCCGGCGGCGGCTGCCTCGACTCCGCTGAGCTTCCGCACCAGGACGTCCGCCTCCTGCACGGCCGCCGTCGCGGCCGCCAGGTCGACCGGCTGCTCGGGCAGCCCGACGAGCTCGGGGTCGGCCAGCGCCGCCCCGAGGGCAGCCAGCTCGTCGTCGTGGGCGCGGCAGCGCCGCTCGGCGTCCTCCCGCCAGGGCGCCGGCCGCAGCGCCGCCCGGGCCTGCGCCACGTCGGCAAAGCCGGCAGCGCTGGCGGCCGCCGCCGCGGCGCCCGCGGTGCGCACCGCCTCGGCGCAGCTGCGCTCCGTCGCTGCGGCGGCCTCCCGGACGGCGTCGCAGGCAGCGGCCTCGGCCTCGGCGGCCGCGAGCGCGGTCGGCAGGTCGGCGGCGCCGTCCAGCTCGTCGCGCAGCCGCAGGACAGCGGTCTCGGCGCGGGCCGCCGCCTCGGCGCCCCGCCGCTGCGCGGCCCCCCGCTCCCCCTCGAGCCGCGCGGCCGCAGCCTCCGCCGCGGCCTGCCGCCGGTCGAGCTGCTCCAGCCGGTCCGTGGCGCCGGCCAGAGTCGCGGCCGTCGCCCGCAGCGCGCCGAGCTCGCGCAGGGCGTCCTGCGCCGCCCGCTCGAGGGCGGGGACCTCCGGGTCGTGACCCGCCAGCCGCTCGAGGTGACCCTGGGCGGTGGCGACCTCGGCCGCCAGCCGCGCCTCCACGTCGGCCACCTCCCGCGCGGCCTGCTCGGCCTCCAGCCGGGCCCGGTCCTCATCGTCGCGGGTGACACCCCCGCCGAGGCCCTCGTAGGGGTCGGGATGGGTGGTGGCGCCACAGACCTCGCAAGGGGCGCCGTCCTCCAGCCGGCCCGCCAGCTCGGCCACCATCGACACGAACCGCGCCTCCCGCAGGTCGTGCTCCTTCTCCCGCAACGACACCAGCGTCTCGCGGCCCAGGACGTGCTCCTCACGCAGCGACTCCTGCCGCACCCGGGAATCCCGCAGCCCGCGCGCCTCGCCCAACGCCGTGGACAGCGCGCCGGCCCGGGCCTCGACCGCCGGCAGGTGCTCGGCGGCCGCCCGCGCCGCCTCCAGCGCCTGCCGCAACTCGGCCCGCTGCTCCGGCAGCGCCGCCAACTCGCTGCGCAGCGCCTCCAGGGCAGTGGCCGCCTCGGCCGCCTCCGCTCCGGCCGCGGCCTGCAGGTCCCGCTCGGTGTCGAGCGCGTCGGACACGCTGCGCAGCGACTCGAGCCGCCCGGTCCGGCGGCGGGCGGCGTCGGCACTCGCGCCGAGCACGGCCGGCGTCGCCTCGACCGGGAGCCCGGCCGGCGCGAGCAGCGCCCGCGCGGAGGACTCGGCCGAGGTCGCCGCGCGGTGCGCCGCCTCCCGCTCGGCCGCGTCGTCGAGCACGGCCAGCAGCTCGGCGGCGCGGCCCGCCCCCCCCCCCACCCCCCGCAGCGCGTCGGCGGCCGGGCGCGCCGCCTCCAGCGCCACGCGCCCCGTGAGCGCACTGCGGCGGCGTGCCTGCAGGCCGGCCAGCCGGGAGGCCTGCTCGGCCTCCGCGCGTCGCGTGTCGCGCGCGCGAACGGCCTCGGCGGCGCCCACCCGGGCGGTGTCGAGCGCGGCCTCGGCGGCCTGGAGCTGCGCCCGCTCCCAGCCGGGCGGCAGCGGGTCGGGCAGCTCGGTGCCCGCCGCCTGCGCGAGCCGGGCCGCCAGCACCTCGAGCTGCTGGCGCGCGGCGGCGACCGCCGAGGAGGTGCTGATGCGGCGGGCGACCAGCCAGGCCTCGACCGCCTGAAACCGCTCGGTCGCGAACAGCCGCTGCAGCAGCTCGCCGCGCTCCCTGCTGTCACCGCGCAGGAAGCGGGCGAATTCGCCCTGCGGCAGCAGCACGACCTGGAAGAACTGGTCCGCGCTCATGCCCAGCAGCGGGTCGAGCTCGGCCGCCGCCTCGTCGATGCGGGTGGACACCGAGCTCCACGAACCGCCGCGCAGCTCCTCGAGGTGCACCCGCGCCGGCTCGGTGGTGGTGCCGGTGCCGCGGCTCTTGGCCCGCTCCTGCGCCGGGCTGCGCGTGATGCGCCAGCGCCGGCCGCCCAGCGTGACCTCGAGCTCGGCCTCGGTACGGACGCTCTGGTCGGCGTGGTCCGAGCGCAGTCGGCCGGACTTGCCGCGCGCACCCGGCACCCGGCCATAGAGCGCAAAGCCGATGCCGTCGAGCAACGTCGTCTTGCCCGAACCGGTCTCGCCGTGCAGCAGGAACAGGCCGCTGGCGGCGAGGGCGTCGAGGTCGACGACCACCTCCTCCGGGAACGGCCCGAAGGCCCGCAACCGCAGCCGGTGCGGCCTCATCCGGCCACCGCCGCGAGCCGGACCGCGTCGAGCGCCTGCTGCAGCAGCGCCCGGTCCCGCTCGTCGGCCGCTCCGACGGTAGAGGTGGAGCCGCCGCCGCGCACGTGCCGGACGAACTCGGTGACGACCTCCAGGTCGTCGCGACCCGCGACGCGGGTGCCGTAGCTGCGCTCGTCGGCGACGGCGCCCGCCGGCTGCCAGTCCAGGACCAGCACGTGTGGGAAGCGGGAGCGCAACCGCACCATCGCGTCCTCCGGCCGGACGGCGTCGGTGAGCACCACCGACAGCCAGTCCGACTCCCGGTCGGCGAGCGAGGGGTCGCCCAGCAGGTCGGCCAGCGCGCCACGCAGGGCGGACAACCGGCGCGGGACGGGCGCCGGGACCTGCTCCACGCGCCCCAGCCCGGCGGCGTCGAGCTCGACCAGCCAGCAGCCCTTGACGTGGGCCGCCTCCGAGAAGGAGTAGGCCAGTGGCGAGCCGCTGTAGCGCAGCCCCGCACGGAGCACCTGCGCGCCGTGCAGATGACCCAGCGCCGTGTAGTCGATGCCGTCGAACAGCGCCGCACCCACGTCGCCGACACCGCCGACCCGGATGTCCCGCTCGCTGTCGCTGGGCTCCCCGCCGGTGACCCAGGCGTGGGCGAGCACGACGGAGCGGGCGCGGCGGCGCGCGGCGTCGGCCCGCACACAGGCCATCGCGCGGCCGAGGACGCCGGAGTGCCCGCGCGGAAGGTCGGTCGCACCCGCCGGGTCGGCGGGCAGGAGGTCGCGGACCGCCTCGGGCTCGAGATAGGGCAACCCGTAGACCGCCACCTCCCCGTGGTCGTCGGCCAGCAGGACGGGCATCGCGCAGTCCTGGGGGCGGGTGCGGACGTGCACCCCCGCCGCGTCGACCAGCCGGGCGCCCACCCCGAGCCGCGAGGCCGAGTCGTGGTTGCCGCTCGTCACCACGACCCGCGCCCCCGCATCCCGGAGCCGGCACAGCGCCTCGTCGTACAGCCCCACGGCGTCGACCGACGGAACGGCGCGGTCGTAGACGTCACCGGCGACCAGGACCGCGTCGACCCGCTCGCGGCGGACGGTCTCCACGAGGAAGTCCAGGAAGCCGGCCTGGGCCGGGGCCAGGTCGGCCCGGTGCAGGGTGCGGCCGAGGTGCCAGTCGGAGGTGTGCAGCAGGCGCATGCCTCGACGGTAGGTGCGCCCCCCGACAGGATCGCCCGACGACACGGCTTCACCACGTCCTGCTGCTCGTGGCGGTGGTGCTGCTGGCCGCGGCGGCCCTGCCGGTCGCCTTGCGTGCCGGCCTGCGTTGATGCGACAGTGCCGGCTCGCCGGGGGGCGCCCGACCCGGTCCGGGCACCTCCCGCCATGCACCATCCGAGGAGGAGCAGTGAACTCTGGACAGCAGAGCCCTTCGTCGGCCGACCCGAGTGCTTTCGCCACCGAGCTCCGCGTGCGTGTCGTGGAGGCGGCCACCTCGCTCGAGGCGGCCGAGGTCCTTGGCGAGCCGCTGATCGCGCAGATCGCCGAGGCCGACCTCGCCGACCTGCGCGCCATGGCCGTCCGCAACGACATCGAACTCACCGAGCCACCCTTGTAGCCTGCGCCCGCTGCCCGTACGGACATTCCCACGCAGCACCCTCAGGGTGCATGCTGTCGCCCATGCGGGTGGGGATTGCGGGCAAGGGCGGTGTCGGCAAGTCGACGATCGCCGCGGTGCTGTCGCGGACGCTGTCCCGGGAGGGGCAGCAGGTCATCGCCATCGACGCCGACTCCGACCCCAACCTCGGCGTGAGCATCGGCCTGGGCGAGGCGGACTCCGACCGGATGCGGTCACTGCTCGACCAGTCCGGCCCCAGGCGGCACGTCCCGAGTGGCCTGACACCTCCCGAACTGCTGGCGAGCTACGGCCAGGCCGGCCCGGACGACGTCACGATCCTGCTGGGCGCCCGCTCCGAGAAGGCTGGCAGCGGTTGAACGGGCAGTGCCCACGTCACGGTCCGTGACTTCATCGAGAACGTCGAGCAGGCCATGCCGTACGCGTTCGTGGTCGCCGACATGGAGGCGGGCCTGGAGCACCTGTCCTGGGCCGGCGGGACGCTGCGGTACGCCGATCTGCTGCTCGTGGTGCTCCAGCCGACAGCCAAGGTGCTGCTGACGGCGGACCGCGCCCATCGGCTGGCGGTGGAGCTCGGCATCGCCGACGTCGCCTTCGTCGGGAACCGCGTCCGGGAGGCGGACCGTCCACGGCTGGAGGAGTTCGCGGCCGAGCGCGGGCGTCGGCTGCTGGGGGTCATTCCGCACGACGACGCCGTCATCGAGGCGGACCGGCGCGGGATGTGCGTGCTCGATTACGCGCCTGATTCGCCTGCCGTGCAGGCGATCCAGCAGCTCGCCCGCGTGCTCGACGAGCAGCAGCGTGAGGCGCGGTCACCGCGTCAGCGCCGCCCGTAGCGCCGCGGGGATGTGGTCGAGGTCCTCGTCGCCGATGACCAGCGGCGGGCACATCGCCAAGGTGTCCGGCGCGATCGGCCGCACGATGACCCCCTCGTCCAGGACCCGGTCGCGGACCGCCACCAGATCCTGGTCCTCCGGAACGCCCACAGCCCAGACGGCACCTTCGCCGCGTACGTCGCTGACCAGCCCGTCCGCCAGCAGCGACCGCAGGGCGGGCGCCAACCTGTGACCGATCTCCGTCGCCTTCTTCACCAGGCCCTCGCGCTCCATGATGGCCAGGCACGCGAGGGCGGCTGCGCACGCGGCGCCGTGGCCCGAGTAGGTGTAGCCGTGCCGCAGCACGAACGCCGGATCGGCCGCGAGCGCCTGGTGCACGGAGGGAGCGACGAGAAGGCCCCCGAGGGGGACATAGCCGCTCGTGACGCCCTTCGCGAAGGTGGTGAGGTCGGCCTGCACGCCGTAGTGCTGGCCGCCGAAGAAGCTGCCGAGTCGCCCGAAGCCGCAGATCACCTCGTCGAGCACGAGGTGCGCGCCGAATTCGTCGCACAGCGCACGCAGGCCCTGCAGGTAGCCCGGCGCCGGTGGAAAGACCCCGCCGGCGCCGACGACCGGCTCGGCGAACACCGCGGCCACCCGGCCGGGGTGTCCCTCCATCACGGACCGCACCGCGTCGAGGTCGTCCTTGGGGACCTGCACGACGTCCGCGACGCCGTCCCCGAAGCCCACGTGGTTCAGCGGCAGCCCGGTCAGCGCCATGGCGCCGTACGTCACGCCGTGGTAGCTGGGTGCCCGACTGATCACGATCGTTCTCTCCGGGCTGCCTGCCTGGGTGTGCGCCGCTCGGCTGAGTTTGAGAGCTGTCTCGACGGACTCCGAGCCTCCGCTGGTCAGGAACACCCGGCTGCCCGGAACCGGGGCCAGGTCGGACAGCCGCTGGGCCAACTCCTCCGCTCGGGGTCCCGAGAACCGGTCGAAGCAGTGGTAGGTCTCCAGCTCGCACATCTGCGCCGCGACCGCGTCGCCGATCTCCCGCCGGCCGTGCCCGATGTTGCAGTACCAGAGCGAGGCCATGGCATCGACGTAGCGACGGCCGCGGTCGTCGAAGACCGCCGCGCCCTCGCCCCGCACCACGCGGATGAACGACTCGACCGGGGCGGCCGGTCGGGCGAAGGGGTGCAGCAACGCGGGGACAGCGGGAGCGGCACTCGGTGCTGGCGGCATGGGGCTCCTCTCCGGGCCGGTTGCAGGTCGCGACCGGGTTCCGGCGGCGGACGGTATCCCGGTCGTCCCGGGGCCCGTGCACCGTAGAGCCGATCGACTGTCGCTGCCAGCGCCGGACCCGAAAGCACCGGTGGCGCGGATCAGCGAACTGGTGGCGGCAGATCTCGACGCGTGCGCTCGAGCGCTGGACACCCCGGCGATGTCAGGACCTCCACCGCACCTCCCCGTGCACGACCTCGCCCCGCAGCACCGTCGCGGCAACCGTCAGGTCCGGGTGGAGCAGCACCACGTCGGCGTCTGCGCCGGGCTCCAGCCGCCCCTTACGAGAGCAGCCGATCAGATCGGCCGGCGTACGTGTCGCTGCGCGTACCGCCGCGGCCGGTGAGCACCCGGTCCACCGGATCAGGTTGCGGACCGCGGCGTCGAGGGTCAGGGTGCTGCCGGCCAGCACTCCAGCACGCGTGCGTACCGCGTCGCCCTCGAGAACAACACGCTCGCGGCCGAGGGTGGAACCGGTCGTCCTGCCGCCGGCAGCGGCGACGCTGTCGGTGACCAGGACTGCCCTGTCTGGCGCGAGCGCCCGCCACGCCGCCGCGACCGCCGTGGGGTGGCAGTGCAGTCCGTCGGCGATGAGCCCGCAGCTCAATCTGAGGTCGGCCAGGCCTACTCCGGCAAGCCCCGGATCCCGGTGGCCGAACGGGCGCATCGCGTTGAACAGGTGCGTCACGCTGCGGGCACCGGCGTCGACGGCTGCCGAGGCCTGCTCGGCGGTGGCGTCACTGTGCCCCAGCGAGACGAGAACGTCGCGCTGCGAGAGCTCGTTCACGAGGTCGAGCACGCCGGGCAGCTCGGGCGCGAGCGTCACACAGACGACGCCGGCACGGCGCGACCAGGACGCGGTATCGGTGTCGGCCAACGCTCGTACTGCCTCGGCAGCGTGGGCGCCGCGGCGGACCTTCGCGAGCAGCGGCCCTTCCAGGTGCAGGCCGAGTGGCTCGGCACCGCGATAGCCGTCGGGACGCTGCGCGAGCGCCCGCTGCGCCCGAACGACGATGACGTCACCGGCCGACACGAGCGTGGGCAGGAACGCACCGACCCCGAACCGGGGCAGGTGCGTCCCGACCTCCCACAACCGCTCGGGCTCCAGCGTGAGATCGATGCCGCCGAAGCCATTGCACTGCAGGTCGAGCAGTGCCGGCGCGACGAGCAGCCCGGTCGCGTCGGCGCGACGTGCCGGCGCGCCGTCGGGCTCACCGATGCGGCCGTCGACGAGCACCAGGTCACCCGCCGCGGCAGGGCCGTCCGGCAGGGCGTCGATCCGCGTTCCCCCGACGACGCCGATCATCCGGCCGGGCCTTCCGCGCCCGCGTCGAGCCCCTCGCGCAGCGGACGCAGGCTCTCGTCCATCTCGCCAGGGCGACTGCGCGCAAGCCAGCAGGAGCGCACGTCGTCGAGCAGGCCCTGCAGATCCTGCTCGTCCACCGACCGAGGCGCGCCGGCCGCGCCGAGCAGGCGCAGCGCACCCACGCGCGCCAGCCGCGCCGCCGTCTGCAGCTCGGCGACGACCAGATCTCCGTCGGCGCACTGCGGACGCGCCGCGGTGAGCGCCGCCAGGCCGGCATCGAGCGCCTCCAGAGCCGCTGCGGCGCCCCGAGCATCCACCTCGGAGGCGACGAACGACAGCGCCTTCGGCAGGACGCGGCTGAACAGCGGGCTCGCGTTCAGCGCGGGGATCCCGGTGGCAGCGGCGGCGCTCGCGAGCAGCTCGACGCTGCCGCCGAGCCGCTCCGCGACGTCGGCGAACACCTCACGGTCGAGCACCGGCGCCACGTCGAGGTCGCTGTTGGTCCGGGCGCACCACGCGACCGCGGCGCCGTACAGCAGGGGCGCGAAGCTGGCCGAGGGCGGCTGCAAGTGGCCGTTGTCGCCCCAGTCGGTGACCAGGTAGCCGCTGGCCCCGCTGTCGCGCCCGGCGACCGCTGCGTCGAGCAGATTGGCCCGGGCGTTCTCGCCGCGACCGACGAAGGAGTTCCACGTCGACGTGCCGGGACACACCCAGAAGTCCCGGCCGGCGTCGACGTGCGGTTCGACGAGGGAGGCGAAGTCCGGTGGCGCTCCCCCCTCGAAGCCGAGCGCCTGTGCGAGCTTCGCCTGACGTGGGCTGAGCTCCGGCGGCGTGGCGCCAGGTGCTTCGTACGACCACACCAGTGACGTCACAGCTTTGTCGAGTAGCGGCAGCGCCTCCGGGTGCTTGGCCAGCATGTCGCCCCACGCGAGCACCCGTCGCCCCTGCTGGAGCAGGGGGCGGGCGATGCGGTTCACGTGCTCGACGAAGACGCTCCCCACGCCGTTGGCGACCACCCGGTCGCGGCTGCGCCCCCACCCGAGCTCGAAGGTCTCGTCACAGCCGATGTTCACCGTGTCGGAGCTGAGGAAGCCGAGCTGCTCGTGCAGGAGGGACAGCACGAAGTCGGCGTTCTCCGGACGGGGTGCGAGCACCGTCGGTGGCGCGGGGTGACCCGGCACCGGCTCCCAGCCCGAGGGGCACTCCGCGCGGGAGCGGTACGTCTCGTGCGCGAGCCAGCGGCCGAAGTGCCCGAACGACGACTGGTTCGCGGCGAGCTCGATACCCGCCGCGCTGCAGGTGTCGTCCAGCCATACGAGGTCCGCACCGGTGAGCGGCGAGCTGCCGCGCCACACCGTGGAGTGGTGGGCGTAGGCGAAGGCGTGCTCCACGTGGAGCTGCAGGTGGTTGTAGCGCCCCAGTTCCAGCAGGCCGACCAGCCGGGCGAGTGTCTCGCGGGTCGGCACCCGCCCCCGTGAGACGTCGAGCAGGAAGCCGCGCACCGGGAGGTCGGGCCAGTCAACGACCTCGCACCGCGGCAGCCTCCCCCCGTACACCGCACGGAGCTGCCGGAGCGTCGACGCCGCGTACCGGTGACCGGCAGCGCCGGTATGGCGTACGACGACGCCGTCAGCGTCCGCGCGGATCGAGTAGCCCTGTGTCGGCAAGGAGGAGTCGTCGATGACCGTGACCTGCTCGCCCGCCGCAGCCGCCTCCTCCACCCGCAGGGATCGCGGCTCGGGGTAGAGACCGGACGTCATGTCAGCGCCGGACATGTGACGACCCGTCCGTCGTCAGAGCTGTCAGCCACCGAGAACCGTCGCATCGTCTGCTCCACCGTGCCCATCACGACGACGTCGACGAGTCCGGCTGCATGGGCGCCTCCCGACGTGGACGGTAACGGGGGCGTACCCGTGCCCGTACGGGTGTCACCCACTCAGGGCGATGCTCACCACGAGCACCGTGGAAAGCACGATCGCGGCGGATGTTGCGGCCCGTACTCCCGCTGTTGCGGGCCGAGCCCCGATCGTCGCGGCGGAAGCGGACGTCCAGAGCTCCTCGTGCACCGCCCGGTAACGGCTCTGCCCGACGAGCAGGAGAGCGATGGCGCCCAGGCCTCCGACAGCCGCCACCACTGCGGCCATCCACGTCGACTCGTCGAGCGTCAGCCGAGCTGCGATCGCAGACGTCGCCAGCAGCCCGAGGCCGGTGCGGGCCCAGGCCATCTGCGTGCGCTCGAGCGCCGCGCCCTCGTCGAACAAACGATCAGTGGTCACGACTCGACCGCCGACTCGACGACCAGCAGCGCCACGGCGAGCACGCTCACCACGGTCAGGACGATCACGAGGACCGCGGGCAGCCGGCTCGGCGGAAGCGGCCTCCCGTGGCGTAGTGCCTGCTGGTAGCACTGCCAGCGCGAGTACGCACCGCCGGCGACGACGGCGCCGAGCACCACCAGCGACACGCCGGCGAGCTCCCGCACTCCCGGCACGAGCAACTGCGGCAGCAGGTGCACGGCGGCGATGCCGGCAGCATCCAGTGCCAGCGCCGTCCGCAGCCAGGCCAGGAAGGTGCGCTCGTTGGCCAGCGTGAAGCGGTAGTCCGGCTCCCGCTCCCCGGCTGGCTCGCCGTCGTCCGGGTGGTCGCTGCTCATCTGATCTGACGCCTCTCCGTCGACTCGTTGCTCAGTGTCTCGCCCCGGCTGCCACCTCCGCACAGCGCCGTCGCCCTTGTCGTCGCGGGGCAGCACGACTGCGCCGCCCACCCGGCGACGCGGCCTCGCACCCTGACGCCTCCGGCACACTCGGCCGGTGTCACTGCCAGGATCAGGCAGCACCGACGGTGGCGCCGTCGCTCGACCGGGAAGGGGACATGGCGTGCGCGCTGAGGACTGGGACAACAGGTACGCCGCCGCTCAGCAGTGGTCGGACGAACCGAACGCGCTGGCCGCGTCGCTGCTCGCGAACGTGCCCGCCGGACGAGCGCTGGACGTCGCTGCCGGTGAGGGCCGGATGTCGCTGTGGCTGGTTTCGCGCGGCTGGACGGTCACGGCGCTGGACTTCTCCCCGGTCGGGCTGCAACGCGGACAGCAACGCGCGCAGGAGCGTGGGCTGCAGATCGACTGGCAGGTCGGCGAGGACACCGCCGTCGACACGCTGCTGCTCGCCCGTCGACCTACCTCCTCCTAGCGGGCCGACAGGCACAAGGGCCGGCCTTCGTGCCGTCGGGACTGGCGCCCACGGGCTGGGCGCCGTGGACGCCGGAACATTTCCGGCCGAAGGGGGTTGCAATGGATACCCCCTGGGGTACTAACGCCATTGCAGCTCTGAAGGAGGAACCATGCTGACCGAGGTCGCCAACGACGACCTGGATGTCGCCCGCGAGGCCGGCGCCACCGTCCTGGACGTGCGCAAGAGCGAGCCCGTGTTCGTCACCTGCCAGAGCGGCGGCCGCAGCACCCAGGCCGCTCAGCTGCTCGACCGGGCCGGCATCGACGTACGCAACGTCGCCGGCGGCACCAGCGCGTGGATCCGCAGCGGCCGACCCGTCGAGACCGGCGCCCCGGGCCACTGATCTGCACCGCAGAAGGAGCCATCTCATGAGCGACCACAGCACCCTGCAGCGCGACGGTCTGACCGTCACCATCGTCGAGACACCGAGCCTGGGCGACCGCAGCTACGTCGTCGACGACGGCACCAGCGCCCTGGTCATCGATCCGCAGCGCGACATCGACCGCATCGAGAAGGTTCTCGAACAGCGCAGCGTGCAGCTGGCGGCCGTCGCCGAGACGCACGCGCACAACGACTACGTCACCGGTGGGCTCGAGTTCGCCCGCAAGGCCGACGTGCCCTACCTCGTGCCGTGCGAGGCCGAGGCTGACTACGAGCGCACCCAGGTCTGCGACGAGGACGTCCGGCAGGTCGGTCAGATGACCGTCCGCACCATGGGCACCCCCGGGCACACACCGCACCACGTCTCGTTCGCCGTCGGCCGGGGTGACCGGCCCACGATGGTCTTCACCGGCGGGTCGATGCTGTTCGGTTCGGTCGGGCGCACCGACCTGGTGTCCCCCGAGCTGACCGTGGATCTCAGCCACCGGCAGTACGCGTCCGTGCGACGCCTGGCCGACGAGCTGCCCGGCGACGCCGCGGTGCTCCCCACCCACGGGTTCGGGAGCTTCTGCTCGGCCACCCCCACCTCCGGCGACGCCTCCACCGTCGAGCAGCAGCGCACCCAGAACCCGGCGCTGACCCAGGACGAGGACGACTTCGTCCGCAGTCTGCTCGACGGGTTCGACGCCTATCCCGCGTACTACGTCCACATGGGCCCGACCAACCTCGCCGGACCGGCACCGGTCGACCTGTCACCCGTGCACCACGCGGACGCCGACGAGCTGCGCCGCCGCGTCGACGCCGGCGAGTGGGTCGTGGACCTGCGCGACCGGACCGCCTTCGCCCGCGGTCACGTCCCCGGCAGCTACAGCTTCGACGCCAACGGCAACATGGTCACCTTCCTCGGCTGGCTCATCCCGTGGGGCACCCCGCTCACGCTCATCGCGGACTCACCCGAGCAGGTCGCCGAGGCGCAGCGCGAGCTCGTCCGCATCGGCATCGATCGACCCGCCGCGCAGGCCACGGCACCCGTCGAGCAGCTCGCCGGTGAACGCGGGGTCGCCAGCTTCCGTACGGCCACGTTCGAAGACGTCGCCGCCGTCCGGGAGCGGGACCCGGACGTCCTCATCCTCGACGTCCGCCGCAACGCCGAGTGGCAGGACGGACACGTGGAGGGGGCCGTGCACATCCCGCTGCACGAGCTGCTCGACCGCACGGACGAGGTCCCGGCAGACCAGCCGGTGCACGTGCACTGCGCCGGCGGGTTCCGCGCCACCATCGCCGCGTCGATCCTCGACGCGGCCGGCAAGGACGTGACCGCCGTGATCGGGGCGTTCAACGAGGCCGAAGGCGCCGGCCTGCCGGTCGTGACGACGCCAGCGTGAACGTGGCACGGCAGGTGGCCGCGCCCGGGCGACGGCGGGCGAGATCCGGCTCGGACCGCGTGAGAACTCAGCGCGGTTCGGCCTGCTCGTCGTCGTCTACGCCTTCCTCGGCGCGGCCATCGGCGTCGAGCGCACAGCCGTGCCGCTGCTCCTGCTCGGCGCCCACTCATGGTGCTCGCCGCGATCACCGACCTCGTCGGACCCAGCGACCGACCGGCAGCCCTCGGGTGTACCGACCCTGGCGCGACCTCGGCTACCTCGCCGGAGCTCTCATCGCCGGCCTCGTCAGCGACCGGCTCGGGGCCCTCCCCGCGATCGCGGTCGTGGCCGCACTGACCGCCGCCGCCGGGCTCCGCCTGCACGTAGCTCTGCGCACCGTGGCACAGGTCGCGACACCCGTACCCGTACGGGAAGACGACGCACTCAGGCGCAGTTGAATGAGCAACAGCACCACGCCGAACCCAGGAGGGGCCATGCAGCTCGACGACGACGCGGTCAAGACCGCCGTGACCCGGCTGCGCCGCGCCGAGGGGCAGATCGGCGGCGTCATCAAGATGCTGCAGGAAGGCCGTGACTGCGAGGACGTCGTCACCCAGCTGGCAGCCGTGTCCCGTGCGCTCGACAAGGCCGGATTCAGCATCGTCGCCAGCGGACTGAAGCAGTGCCTGTCAGCTCCCGAGAGCGAGCAGTCGGACGTCGACACCGCGAAGTTGGAGAAGCTCTTCCTGTCACTCGCCTGATGGCGCACGGTCGTTGCTGTGCCGGTTCGCGTTGGCTCACCAAAAGTGCGCGCGTAAGGGTGGTCGTTGCCTCATTCAGCGATGCGCGCGTACAGCGTGCCTGCCTGGCTGGTGAGTAGCCTGCCGATAGGTCCTGATCGTGGGACTGACGATGGGCCAGCGGCAGGCAGTGACCAAGGCGATCGCATCACCCCGTGGTCGCGAAAGCCCCGCCATGAGCGCTTGTGGACGGGCGCCTTTCGGTGTTGCCGCCGCTCCTACACCGTCGGCGCAGCACCGGACGCGACCGAAGGTGCTTGAAGAAGGAGGTGACGCCCGAAGGCGGTCCATCCGGCGGCATACAGAGCGAGCACCGGCACGCTCACGAGCGCTGGAGCCAGGCCGAACAGATTGCCGCCGAGAACACCGAGACCGAGTGCTGCCGTGAACGCGACCAGCCAGCGCTGCTTGCGGTGGCGAAGGCCCAGCGCGGCGACCACGCCGCCGACGAGCAGGACGAGCATCCCGATGCCGAAGACGATCCACCCGATGTCGGAGCCGATCCAGTGCTCATCGACATCCGCCTGCGAGGCGGCGTACGCGTTCAGGCCATCCTGGAACAGGACCCCGTAGAACTCGATGACGTTTCCGGCAGCAAGGACAGCCGCACCTACCGCAGCGGCCGTGAACCCGACGCGTGCGAGACCGCCGTTGGCCAGACCAGCTCGAGGTGCCTGCCACATAGCCAAGGCGAAGAGCAACAGGGGGACGACGAGGAGTCGGTTGTAGCCGTCGTAGCCGAGCAGGTCTCGCCTGTGAAGTTCAGCGGCCGGTATCAGCGCCAGCCACGCGACACCACCAAGTAGCGCGGCTCGGCCGGCGAATCTGGCCGCTCGACCACGACCAGAGGAGCGCAGACGTACTTGGCGCGTCATCCCGCCACCTCCGGTGTCGCTGCCCATGACGATGCCCTGGTGACTCACGTCAAGATGCGCGCGTAGCGGTAGTCGTTGACTCATGAGCC
>JBBDWV010000025.1:53300-131496 GCA_040902655.1 Mycobacteriales bacterium | reverse complement strand
ACGTCTCCCACTCGTCCAACGCGACGCTGACGACCGCCGCGAGCAGAACAAGCGCCAGGCGGTTCGTCCGGTCTTGATCGGCACACCCGAGGCTGTGAGTCGACGGGCCGCCTCGTCCAGCGCGCAGTGCTCGTCGGCGACCCACTGGAACATCTGCGCGTCATGACGGTGGCGGCCATCACCTTCGCCTTCATGCTGCGGCGAGTGCGCTTGCGGATCTCGGCTGCTGCGCCGACCGCCTTCTCGTCCGCCCCCTGCTGGTGCTCCTCGTCGAAGGGGTCGATCTTGCCGCCCTCCACGCTCAGACAGAGACCTGGACAGCGCCTCGCCTGAGAACCGCTCCAGCGACTGCACGCCGTGCACCCGGGCGACGCTCTTGTTGACCTGGTGCTGGTTCTCGACGCTGCTCTGCCTCTCTGTCGAGAAGCGGGCGTAGGCCACCCCCAGCCCAGGCTCTGACGACGGCACCGTCGCGACCATGCCTCCCCCGGCAGGATGCTCCTCATGGACCTCCCTGTCATGCCTCCCGTGAAGCCGATGCTCGCCAAAGCCGTCCCGGACGTCCCAACTGGCGATTACCTCTACGAACCCAAGTGGGACGGCTTCCGCTGCATCGTCTTCCGCGACGGCGACCAGGTCGAGCTGGGCAGCCGCAACGAAAGACCGCTGACGCGCTACTTCCCGGAGGTCGTCGAGGCGGTCAAGGCGCAGTTGCCGGCCCGCTGCGCGGTCGACGGCGAGATCGTGATCGCCGCCGGGAAGGGGCTGGACTTCGAGGCGCTGCTGCAGCGGATCCATCCTGCCGCGTCGCGCGTGACGATGCTGGCTGCGACGACGCCGGCGTCGTTCGTGGCCTTCGACCTGCTTGCACTCGACGAGGAGTCCCTGCTCGACCGGTCGCAGGCAGAGCGCCGGGCCCGGCTCGAACAGGCCCTCGCCGGCGCCGCGCCCCCCGTCCACCTCACCCCGCTGACCACCGACCCGGAGCTGGCGCGCGAGTGGTTCACGCTGTTCGAGGGTGCCGGTCTCGACGGCGTGATCGCCAAGCCGGCCGGAGGGGTCTACGCCCCGGACAAGCGCACCATGCTGAAGGTCAAGCACGCCCGTACCGCCGACTGCGTCGTGGGTGGTTACCGCTGGCACAAGAGCGGGCCTGTCGTCGGGTCACTGGTGCTGGGGTTGTACGACGACGCGGGGGCGCTGCAGCACGTCGGGGTTGCGGCCGCCTTCCCGATGGCCCGGCGCGCGCAGCTGGTCGAGGAGCTGGAGCCCTACCGGCTCCCGGACGGCGCCGAGCACCCGTGGCTCGGCGAGGCCTCGTCGCAGCGCAGCCCGGGCGATACGGCGTCCCGCTGGAACCGCGACAAGGACATGTCGTTCGTGCCGCTGCGGCCCGAGCTGGTCGTGGAGGTGGCCTATGACCACATGGAGGGCGCGCGATTCCGACACACCGCACAGTTCCGCCACTTCCGGCCGGACCGCGACCCGGCCTCCTGCACGTACGCGCAGCTTGACCGGCCGGTGCGCTTCGATCTCGGCGCCGTGCTGACCCACTGAAGCAGCTCGTGCCGCTACGGCGGCTGGGGATCCGGCGTACGGGCCGCGCGGGCGACCTGCACCGCCCACAGCACCAGCGGGACCTGCAGCGGCAGCCGCGCCAGCGCCGCCCAGCGCGGAACGCTCCCCGGCTCGACGGCGAGGTAGAGGTTGGCCGGGAAGACCGCCACGAACAGCGTGGCCGTTGCGAGCCCGCCAGCGCGCCGGGTCCGGGGCAGGGACACCGCCGCCGCGCAGACCAACTCCGCAACACCGCTGGCGTACGTCCAGGCCCTGGGGCGCGGCAGGAACGGCGGGATCAGCCCGTCGTAGGGCTCCGGGCGGGCGAAGTGCAGCAGCCCGGCGCCGGTCAGCACTCCGGCGAGCAGGTACGGCGACCAGGTCCGGAGTCTCACCCGCGCAGTGTGCGGGACCGGGCGCCAGCGGGCACGGTGAGGGCATGACCGCCGCACCGCACAGCCCGCTGAACCTGCGGCTCGTCCTGGCGCTGTTCGGCACGTCGACCTGCCTGCTGCTGGGGGTGCTGACGCTGCGCGCCTTCGGCGTGGGCGCGTCGCTGTTCCTGTTCGCGCTCGCCGCCGTGGGCGTCGTGGACCTGGTCGTCATCGTGCGCCGGCGGGGCGCCCGCTCCCGCGCGCACGTCGGCGCCGACCATCGGCACGACTCGTTGTTCGAGTAGCCACCGGCCGCCACAGCTGTCCCGTGGCGGGGCCGTCAACGGTCTACGTTGGCCTGCGTCACCAGCTGGTGACGCAGGACACATCCCCGGAAGGACGTTCTCATGCGACGGATCCTCGCGAGCCTCACGCTGGCCCTGCCCATGGCGCTCGGCTCGGCATCGACCGCCAGCGCCGACCACACCGGCTGTGAACACCAGAAGACCGGTCAGGCGCACCAAAGCGTGCCGCACCAGAACCAGGGCACTCACACAGCCCACTCGAGCATCCCCTACTGCCCGCCGGAGGACGCTCCCCGCTAGCAGCGGGCCCGGCCAGGTCCGGGCCCGCGACGACGGCGACGGCCGCCCGCGTCGACCCTGCCGGCGTTCCGGGTGCATGATCCCTGCGTGCGCCTCCTCGCGAAGTTCCTCGTCATCGCCGCCGCCGTCTGGATCGTGGCGGCCGTCGTGCCCGGCGTCGTCGTCCAGGAGGGCGTCGAGAGCTACCTGCTCATCGCGCTCATCTTCGCGGTGGTCAACCTGCTGGTGCGGCCGGTACTGAAGCTGCTGGCCTTCCCCTTGCTGCTGCTGACGCTGGGGCTGTTCCTCATCGTCATCAACGCCGCCATGCTCGGGCTGACCGCGCTGCTCACCGACCGGCTGTCGATCGACGGTGTCGGGCCGGCGGTCCTTGCCTCGCTGGTCATCAGCGCGGTGACCTGGGCCGGGGACAACCTGCTGGGGTTGAAGAAGGGCTGACCGCTTCGCCGTCGTCGCGGGTTCGATCCATGACCAGGATCATCTGAGGGGCCAGTCGCGCATCAACATGTGCCGCACTGCGCGGTATACACGACAGGTCAATTTTTCCCGAATGTTGACCTGTGGTGCACACCCGCCGACAGCACACCCACATCCGCGGAGCGGCACATCGCCACGATCCCGGCGGGTCGAGCTCGGCCGCGACTGACCCACCTGCGTCGGCGCGCTGTTGGCATCCTGGGAGACTGCCGACGTGACGGACACCGGGGACCAGACACCGCTCGACCAGTTGGTCGACCTGCTCGACCTCGAGCGCATCGAGGTCGACATCTTCCGTGGCAAGCAACCGACCGCATCCTTGCAGCGCGTCTTCGGTGGCCAGGTGGCAGGTCAGGCACTGGTCGCGGCTGGGCGTACCGTGCCGGTCGATCGGCCGGTGCACAGCCTGCACGCCTACTTCCTGCGCCCGGGCGACCCGAGCATCCCGATCGTCTACGAGGTGGACCGGATCCGGGACGGCCGCAGCTTCACCACCCGCCGGGTCGTCGGGATCCAGCACGGCAAGCCGATCTTCAACCTGTCCGCGTCGTTCCAGCTCGTCGAGACGGGATTCGAGCATGCGTCGACGATGCCGGAGGTGCCAGAGCCCGAGAGCCTGAGCACGCTGTCGGACCGGATGCGCCCGTACGCCGACGAGCTCGACGGCTGGTACCTGCGTCCGCGGCCGATCGACGTCCGCTACGTCGGGGACCCGCCGCGGGTGGCCAAGGACAGCGGCTCCCGCCAGCCGAGCTCGCAGGTGTGGATGCGCGCCGACGGCACGCTGCCCGACGATCCGCTGCTGCACGTCTGCGCGGTGACCTTTGCCAGCGACATGACGCTGCTGGACTCGACGCTGCTCAACCATGGTCTGGCCTGGGGCACCGGCGACGTCCTCGGCGCGAGCCTGGACCACGCGATGTGGTTCCACCGGCCCTTTCGCGCCGACCAGTGGTGGCTGTACGACCAGGAGTCGCCATGGGCCGGGGCCGCCCGCGGGCTGGCACGGGGCAGCATCTACACCCGGGACGGCCAGCTCGCCGTGAGCGTCGTGCAGGAGGGCTTGCTGCGCATCCCGACCCGCTAGCCGCGTTTTTTCGCGCGGCTGGGCTGGACCCGCAGCGGCTCGCCTTCCTGCTTCGCGAACTGCGGCGGGTACGGCGCCTCGCCCTCGCCCTGCCGGTCGTAGAGCTCGAGCAACGGCGCCAGGTCGTGCGCGATGTCGTCGATGGCGGCGTGCACGTCCCCGAGGGCGGCGACCCGGTCGCGCACGGTCCAGATGTCGAAGTCGGCGATCTCGCAGGCCATCAGCTCGTCCCAGGTCACCGGCGCGCTCACCGTCGCCTGGGGACGGGCCCGGACGCTGTACGCCGAGGCGATGGTCTGGTCCCGTGCCATCCGGTTGAAGTCGACGAAGACCCGCTCCCCGCGCTGCTCCTTCCACCACTGCGCGGTGGCCAGGTCGGGCCGGCGGCGCTCGAGCTCACGGGCCACCGCGATCGCGGCGTGCCGCACGTCGGTGAAGCTCCAGTCCGGCCGGATCCGGACGTAGACGTGCACCCCCTTGCTGCCGCTCGTCTTCGGGAAGCCGACGAGGTCCAGCTCGTCGAACAGCGCCCGCAGCTCGAGCGCGATCTCGACCACCTCCGGCCACCCGCTGCCCGGCATCGGGTCGAGGTCGATGCGCAGCTCGTCGGGCCGCTCGACATCCCCGCGCCGCGAGGGCCAGGGATGGAAGTCCAGGCAGCCGCTGTTGGCGGCCCAGGCGACGTGCGCGACGTCGACCGGGCACAGCTCGGTCGCCGACCGCCCGCTCGGGAACGCGACGGTCACGGTCTCGATCCACGGCGGCCGGTTGTCCGGGACCCGCTTCTGGTAGATCGCCTCGCTCTGCGCCCCGCCAGGGTGCCGCTTCATCACGGTGGGACGCTCGCGCAGCCCTCGGACCACGCCGTCCGCGACCGCCAGGTAGTACTCGACCAGGTCGAGCTTGCGGCCGCGGCCCTCCGGCAGGCCCGAGAAGTAGGTCTTCTCGGGATTGGTGACCTTGACCGTCCTCGGGCCGGAGGGGGTGTCGATCTCGAGTTCGACGAACGGGGACGCCATCAGACGACCCGCACGTCGACGCCGATCATGCCGGCCATGCCGGCGTCCTGGGTGTAGAGCGGAAGGCCGTGCACCCGGGCGGTCGCGGCTATCAGGGAGTCCACCGGGGCGTAGCGCACGCCACGGCGCCGACCGTCGGCGCGGATGTCCCCGCAGGCAAGCGCTACGGGGCCGTCCACCGGCAGGGCCGGCAAGCTGCGCGCGGCGACGTCGTAGGTCGCACGTCGATCTGCCAGGGCCTGCGGCTCTGCCGTCAGGACGCCCAACCACAGCTCCTCCAGGGTGAGCACCGAGATGCCGGCATGGGACGGCACCTGCTCCTGGATCAGCCGGCGCTGCTCGAACCCGACGAGGATGCTGGTGTCCAACAGCGCGATCAGGGTGAGGTCCAGGGGTCGTCGTCAGCGCCGTCCGAGCGCATCTCGCGGATCTGTTCGTCCACCCGCTGGAGCGCCGCCACGGCTGCCGGTGTCGGCGGTGGCCGCTCGGCCAGCCCGGCGACGAAGGCGGCCACCGAGCCCGGACGCCGGGCCTCGACCGGGCGCAGCTCGGCCACCGGCCGGCCAGAGACGGTGACGACGAACTCCTCGCCCGCCTCGACGCGGCGCAGCACTGCGCTGACGTCGTTGCGCAGCTGCCGCTGCGGGATCGTCGTGGCCACACCCCGACCGTAGCAACGAATTGCTACGACGGGAATCCGCCGGGCCGGCTGGGCGCTGCAGCGGTCATGACCTACCAGGTGACCAAGGACGACGAGCAGTGGCGGGCCGAGTTGACTCCGCAGGAGTACACCGTGCTGCGCCAGGCCGGCACGGAACGGCCGTCCACCGGCGAGTACAACGACACCACGACCGAGGGCGTCTACTCCTGCCGGGCCTGCGGCAACGAGCTGTTCCGCAGCGACACGAAGTTCGACTCGCACTGCGGCTGGCCGAGCTTCTACTCGCCGCAGGCCGGCGACGCGGTCGAGCTGCGGGAGGACCGGTCGCTCGGCACGGTGCGCACGGAGGTGCTGTGCGCGCGGTGCGGCAGCCACCTCGGCCACGTCTTCGACGACGCGCCGCCGACCCCCACCGTGGACGGCCGTCAGACGCAGCGTTCCGACTGGAAGCAGCCTGCGGGGCTGGAGGACGGCGCGCTGCGCTACTGCATGAACAGCGTGAGCCTGCGGCTCGCGCCTGCCGAGGAGCGCGGGTAGCTGCAGACTTCGTGCTGTGGCGGGAGCCGGCGGAAGGCTACGGGAGCGCCGTCACGATGTCGGCGACCGGCTTGCGGATGCCGGACCAGAACGGCGTCTCCAGCTTGGTGTGCAGCCGCGCCCGCGAGGTGCGCAGGTGGCGCAGGCAGTCGGTGATCCGGTGCATCGAGTCGGCCTCGAAGGCCAGCAGCCACTCGTAGTCGCCGAGCCCGAAGGCCGCCACGGTGTTGGCGCGCACGTCTTCGTACTCCCTGCCCTGGATCCCGTGTTCGGCGAGCATGCCCTTGCGCTCGTAGTCGGGGAGCAGGTACCACTCCAGCGAGCGGTTGAACGGGTAGACGCAGACGTACTTGCGCGGGTCCTCCCGCCGGACGTACGCCGGGATGTGGTTGCGGTTGAACTCCGCCGGGCGGTGGATCCCGATGCTCGACCAGACCGGCGACAGGTGTCGGCCCAGGGCGCTCTGCCGGAAGCGGTTGTAGGTGTCCTGCAGGACGTCGACCTCCGGGCAGGTCCACCAGACCAGCACGTCGGCGTCGCCCTTGAAGCCCGCGATGTCGTAGGTCCCGCGGGTGTAGACGTCCTTCTGCAGCGCGGCGTCGAGGAACTGCTGCGCGTCCTCGGCGAGCGCCGAGCGGTCCTCCGGCAGCGGCGTCGTCGCCTTGAACACGGCGTACATCGTGTACAGCAGCTGGTCGTTCAGCTCGCGTGCCTTGGTGGACTCATCCCGGGTCTCGGTCATGCGCTCCATTGTGCGCCAGCGCCACGCCCGCTGCCTCGCGGCCGCTGCGGGCACACGCCGGCACACCGACGCCGTCGTACGCCGCGCCCGCCACGGCGAGCCCTTCGTGCTGTGCGACTGCCTCGCGGACGCGACGGACCAGGTCGGGGTGGCCGACGGCGTACTGCGGCAGCCCGCCGCCCCAGCGCGTGACCCGGCTGTCGACCAGACGCGGCAACGGGCCGACCGTCTCAGCGAGCTCGGCCAGCACGATCCGTACCAGCTCGTCGTCCGGCCGCTGCAGGTCGGCGGTCTCCCCCGCGCGACCGACGCTGGCGCGGACCACGGACCGCGGTCCGGCCAGGTGCGCCCACTTGCGGCTCGAGAAGGTGACCGCCTTGGTCGTGCGTCCCTCCACTGCGGGCACGAGGTAGCCGCTGCCGGTGGCGCCGCTCACCGGGCCGTCGAGTACGAGGGTGACGATCGCGACGGAGGCGTACTCGATCCGGGCCAGCTCGGCGGCGGCCGTCGGGACGGTGCCGGTGAGCAGCCGCGAGGCGGGTGCGGCAGGGACGGCGAGCACCACGGCGTCGGCCTCGAGCTGCTCGGGCGACGCGGCGGAGCCCAGGATCAGGCGCCAGCCGCGGGGCGTGCGGCTGAGCTCGCGGACGGTGGCGCGCAGGCGGATCTCGGCGCCGGAGGCGGCGGCGACCGCACCCGGCAGCCGGCCGAGCCCGCCGGGCAGGCTGGTGAACAACGGCCCGTCGGTCTGCGGTGTGGCGGCGCGCGCGGCGCGGGCCGCCAGCAGCAGGCTGCGGTGGCGAGCGGCTGGGGCGGCGAGCTGAGGCAGGGTGGCGCGCAGGGACAGGTCGTGCGCCCGACCGGCGTAGACGCCGCCGAGCAGCGGGTCGACCAGGCGCTCGACGATCTCACGGCCGAAGCGGCGGGCGACGAGGTCGCCGACGCTGACGTCCGCGTCGACCGGCCGGCCCGGGAGGACGAGGTCCAGCGGTACGCGGTTCAGGCCGCAGCCGGACAGCAGCCCGCTGCGGGCGAGCGCCGCGAGGTCTGTGGGCAGGCCGAGGAGCGTCCCGGTCGGCAGCGGCCGCAGGGCCCCGCGGCTCCACACGAAGGCCTGCCCGGAGGCGGGGGCGACGAGCTCGGCGGCGAGCCCGGCGTCGCGGGCCAGGGCGATCCCATCGGGGACGCGGGTGAGCATGGCGTCGGCGCCCTCGTCGACGGCGACGCCGCCGACCTTGCTGACCGCCACCTTGCCGCCGAGCCGCGCGCTGCCCTCGAGGACGGTGACGCGGGCGCCGAGGCGGGCGGCCTCGACCGCAGCGGCCAGCCCGCTGATGCCCCCGCCGACGACCACCACGTGCATCACGCCAGCCTAGGGAGACGGGCGGACGACGGCTGCCGATCCACCGGCCGCCGGGCGCGGGCCCGCGCGCCGATCCCGCGCGCCGATCTCGGTGCCGGGCAGACGCTCCTCACCACAGCTGGTGGCACCACGTTCGGCAAGGGATGGCCGACCCCATGCCTCACGCCTGAGCACGAGCACCGGCCGCACGCCCGCAGGCCGCTGCCCAGGACCACCGTGGGTGCATGCACCAGCTCGACGTCCGGGGAGGGCAGGGACCCGGCTGGCGTGGCGGACCAGAGCATCAGTACCGCGCATCCCGGCCCAGCCTCCGGCGTGATCAACGCCGGGGTTGCTCACTTCCGGTACGGCGGAAATGTGCGTGAAGACGGCGTTGATCACAGCACCGGCGACACTCGCTGGCTTCAGGACGACCCTCGCGGAGGTGCGCTTCGCCGGCAGTCGCGGCCCTGTGCGGATCACCGCCGAGGAAGCGCGAAAACCGTTCGCACACAGATCAAGATCTTCACAGCTGGTGATCTTCTGCCTGCTGGATCGACAGCAGAAACGCCGGCGTGTCGGATGCGGATCCAGTCAGCAGAAGATCGGCGACAGACGGGGCCCGCCAACGGCTCAGGGGTGCGGGGAGCGGCTGTTTGGCACTCGACGTGCCCGCAACATCGAAGAGCCCGCGTGAGCGTCCGGTCCGGCACAACGTCCGCCCGCCTGCGCAGCGGCTTCGTCTGCGAGCACGACCCCACGATCGTGACCGGGTCGAGATGCGAAGGCGGGAGCGGCCGGCCCCGCCCGCCCGTCCCAGTCGGCACGACCCGCTCCCCCGGAGGCTCCGATGCGCACTTCCCGCCCGGCCCTGGCCGCCCTGCTGACGGTGGCGGTGCTCCTCGCCGGCTGCTCCAGCGGCGGCATCGACTCCACCGCATCCGGTGCCGCTGCCCCGCAGCTCGACGACGCCGACAGCAGCGGCGGCGCAGCGGGTGGGACAACCGGAGGTGCGGGCGGAGGTGCGGGCGGAGGCGCCGCGGAGGCGCTGCAGGTCGTCGACCTGCGCGGTGTGCCGGGGCTGGCGGTGATACGCACCGCCGACCTCGAGGTCCGCGTCGACGACGTCAGGGTCGCGGCGGACGAGGCAGGTCGCCTCGCCCGTTCCGCCGGCGGCGCCGTGGAGGCCGAGGACCGTAGCGGAACGGCCAGCAGCGGCTCGGCCACCGTCCGGCTGCGCGTACCGCCGAAGGAACTCGACGCCACGGTGATCGCGCTCGCCGCACTCGGGGACGAGCGGAACCGTCGACTCACCAGCGAGGACGCCACCGACCAGATGGTCGACCTCGAGGCCCGGCTGGCGACGCAGCGGGCCAGCGTCACACGGGTGCGCGCGCTCCTCGGCGAGGCCGACGCGCTCGGCGAGGTGGTGCAGATCGAGTCCGAGCTCACCAAGCGCACCGCCGACCTCGAGGCGCTCGAGGCCCGGCTGGAGAGCCTGAGCGCCCGCGTCGACCTCTCCACGATCGTGCTGCGACTGGACTCGGAGGGTGGGCCGGTCGTGGGGCAGGCCCTCGGCTTCGGCGACGGGTTGCGCTCCGGCTGGGCTGCGCTCACCGCCACCGCCCGCGTCCTTGCCGTGACCGCCGGCGCGCTGCTGCCCTTCCTCCCGCTCCTGGTCGGCGCCGGTTTCCTCGTCTGGCGCGCGCGTTCCCGCCGCACGGCGGTCGTGCAGCCATAGGTTCTCGTCGTGGACCTCGTCGACATGGCGCTGGCTGGCCTGAACGCCGTCCAGTAGACAGAGCCGGTGAGCGACCTGCGGCGACCCCTCGTCCTGGTGGCGACCTCGCTCGCCGCCTTCACCGCCACCCTCGACAACACCGTCGTCGCGGTCGCGCTGCGCGACGTACAGGCCGACCTCGGCGCCGGCGTCGCGGAGCTGCAGGGCGTCGTCACCGCCTACACCGTCGCGCTGGCAGCTCTGCTGCTCACGGGCGGCACGCTCGCCGACGTCGCCGGGCGGCGGCGGGTCTTCCTCGCCGGCCTCGCGGTCTTCGCCGTCGCGTCGGCCGCCTGCGCCCTCGCCGACAGCGCGACCGCCCTCATCGCCGCGCGGGCCGCCCAGGGCGCCGGCGCGGCGCTCGTCCTGCCCGGCGGCCTCGCGGTCCTCGCCGCCGCCTACCCGGACCCCGCCGGCCGGGCCCGCGCGGTCGGCCTCTGGGCGGCGACGGGGGCCAGCGCGCTCGTTCTGGGACCGATCGTCGGCGGGCTGCTCGTGGCCGCCTCAGGCTGGCCCGCGGTCTTCTGGGTGAACCTGCCGCTGTGCGCACTGATCGCCGCCGTCGTGGCGTTCGCCCCACCCACCTCTGCCGCTCGTCCGTCCGCAACGACGCCGGGGGCCACGGACGAGGTTGCTGCGGACGGACCAGCGGGCCGCGCGGACGGGGGGGCGCAGGTCACCGGCCCGGCGCGGCGGGGGCTGGACGTGCCAGGGCAGCTGCTCGGGGCACTCGCGCTGGCCTGCGGCACGTACGCCGTCGTGATCGCGGGGCGGGACGGCCTGGGGACGCCGGTGCTCCTCACGGCCGCGGCAGCCGGGCTCGGCGCGGCCGCCTTCGTCCTCGTCGAGCGGCGGACGCCCGATCCGGTCCTGCCGCTGACCCTGCTGCGGTCGCGCACGTTCCTCGGCGCGACGGTCGGTGCCTTCGCGGCCAGCCTCGCGGTCTTCGTGCTGCTGGTCTTCCTGTCGCTGTTCCTGCAGCTGGTGCAGCAGCGGGAGGCGCTGCCGGCCGCGCTGCGCCTGCTTCCCCTGACCGTCGCGCTGGTCGTCACCGCGCCGGTCGCCGGTCGCTGGGCGGCGGCGCGGGGGCCGCGGCCACCGGTGGTCGTCGGGCTGCTGCTCACCGCCGCCGGCCTGGCCGCCACCGGGGTCCGCCTCCAGGCGGAGCTGCCCGACCTCGAGCTGGCGCTGCTGCTCGGCCTGTCCGGCGTGGGCATCGGGCTGACGACCGCGCCGGTGGTGACCGCCTCGCTCGACGCCGTCGCCCGGGCCCGGTCGGGCCTGGCGGCGGCCACCGTCAACGTCGCCCGGGAACTCGGCGGCGTGGTGGCGGTCGCCGGCCTCGGCGCGCTGGTCGTGGCCCGGCTCGGCAGCGACCTGCTCGCCCGGCTGCTCGGCCTCGGGGTCCCGGATTCGCGGGCGGGGACGCTGGTCGAGGCGCTGCTGCGCGGGGCCTCGCAGCGGGAGGTGCTGAGGCTGGCGGAGGACCGGGTGCCGCTGGAGTCGCTGCTTCAGCTGCGCGCAGCGGCCGAGGCCTCCTACGTCGCCTCGGTGCGGGTGGCCCTGCTCGGGGCCGCGGTCGTGGTCGCGGTCAGCGCCCTGGTGGCCGGCGCCTGGCTACAGGCCCGCGTGGACCAGCTCGACGACGCGTAGCAACGCGTCGGGGTCGGTCTCGGGCAGCACTCCGTGGCCGAGGTTGAAGACGTGTCCCTCGGCCGCCCGGCCCTGCTCGAGCGTCTCGCGGACCTTGCGCGCGACCACCTCCTCGGGCGCGAACACCAGCGTCGGGTCGAGGTTCCCCTGCACCGCCTTGCCAGGGCCGACCCGCTGCACCGCGTCGGCCAGCGGCACCCGCCAGTCGACGCCGACGACGTCCGCGCCGGCCTGTCCCATGTCGTGCAACAGCTCCCCGGTCCCGACGCCGAAGTGGATGCGCGGTACGTCGGCCACCGCCGCGAGCACCCGCGCGGTGTGCGGTTGGACGTACGCCCGGTAGTCGGCCGCCGGCAGCGCACCCACCCAGGAGTCGAACAGCTGGACCGCGCTGACGCCGGCGTCGATCTGCACCCGCAGGAAGCCGAGCGTGATGGTGGCCAGCCGGTCCAGCAGCGCCGACCACAGTGCCGGCTGGCCGTACATCAGCGCCTTGGTGGCGGCGTGGTTCTTGCTCGGACCGCCCTCGACGAGGTAGCTGGCGAGGGTGAACGGCGCGCCGGCGAAGCCGATGAGCGGTGTCGGGCCGAGCTCGCCGGTCAGGGTCCGCACCGCCTCCGTGACGTACGGGACGTGCTCGGGTGTCAGGGCCGGCAGCCGGTCCAGGTCTCGCTCGATGCGAAACGGCTCGGCGACCACCGGACCGACGCCGGGGACGATGTCCAGGTCGACGCCGACAGCCTTGAGCGGCACCACGATGTCGGAGAAGAAGATCGCCGCGTCCACGCCGTAGCGACGGACCGGCTGCAGCGTGATCTCAGTGACCAGGTCCGGCGTGGTGCAGGCCTGGAGCATCTCGGTGCCCTCGCGCAGCGCGCGGTACTCCGGCAGGGCGCGACCGGCCTGGCGCATGAACCAGACCGGCGTGTGCGGCACCGGCTGGCGCCGGCAGGCCCGGACGAAGGCGGACTCTCGGGTGGCGGTACGGGCGGCGTCGCCCGGGCTGTCGGTCATCGCCGGCGATCGTCCCACGCCCGCTGCGGCGCGCCTCCGGGGAACTGTCGGACCGTCGTGGCACCGTCGCCGGCATGGACATCCGCTGGTGCACCGAGTGCAAGGACGACCGGGCCTTCGAGACGCCGCCGTGCGAGGACGGGCACGGGGCCGACTGCCTCGACCTGGCCTGCGTCGACTGCGGCGCCGCCATCGTGACCGGGATCCACGACGACGTCGTGCTGGTGGAGGCCACCGCCGCCTGAGGCGGGCAGGCGCGCCTCAGCCGGCGGCGAGCAGGACCACACCGGTGAGCGCGAGAACGACGCCTGGCAGCTGCACCCCGACCAGGCGCTCGCTGTGGACCTGCCGCGCCAGCAGCACCGTGACCACCGGGTAGAGCGAAGCCAGCACCGCGGTGACGCTGATCAGGTCGCTCTGCACGGCGAGGGCGAAGGCGGCATTCGCCCCCACGTCGAAGGCGCCGATGGCCACCAGGACCGGCAGGTCGGCCCGTCGGACCCCGATGTCGACACGTCGCCAGGGCAGGGCCGACCGCAGCACCACGGCCGGCAGCAGGCCGGCCAGCAGCAGCACGCTCACCAGCCGCATCGTCAGCAACGTCATCACGACCGAGCCGATCGAGCCCGACGCGGTGCCCTGCGCGATGAGCACGAAGACGGTGCCGAAGCCCAGCGCCGCCACCCCGCCCAGCACGAGCGGCAGCACGCCGCCGCGGTCCTGGCCGCTCAGCTCCGGGCCGCTGGCGAGAACGACGCCGGTCACGGCGACCGCGATGCCGACCAGCTGGAGCCATGACGGCGACTCCCCCTGCACGAGTCCCGCAGCCACCGGCACCACGACCCCGAGAGCGGCGACGGGCGCGACGACGCCCATCGTCCCGACCGCCAGCGCCCGGTAGAACGCCGCGAGCGCGACGACCCCCGCCGACCCGGCGGCGAGGCCGGGAAGGAGGTAGTCCCGCGGCTCGTCCAGCGCCCCGAGGAGCACTGCGACCGGCAGCAGGCCGAGCAGCGCGACGAGCTGCGAGATCCCCACCACCGACGCCACCGGCAACCGCCGGGTCGCGGTGCCGCCGAGGAAGTCGGCGGTGCCCCAGAGCAGGCTGGCGAGCAGGGCGAGGAGGGCGGGCACGCGAGCACGTTACGGAGGGCGGCGCGCCGAACGCCCACCTGCTCCCCCGCGATCTACCCTCCGCTCGTGACCGAGCCACTGCCCGAGCCGCTGCCCGAGCAGTTCCGCGCTGCCGTCGAGGGGCTGCGCGCGGCACTGGCCGCACATGGGCGCCCCGGGCTCGAGCTCGAGGAGGTCCCGGCGCCCAAGCGGCTCGCGCCGTACGCCGTGGCGGTCAGCGCCGAGGTCGGTCACGGGGACGACCAGGTGGCCAGCGGCCGGTTCGTGGTCCTGCACGATCCGGGCGGCCAGGAGGGCTGGCGGGGCGACACGCGGGTGGTGGCCTTCGTCTCGGCCGACGTCGAGGCCGAGATGGCGGCCGACCCGGCGCTCGCCCAGGTCGGCTGGTCCTGGCTGACCGACTCACTGCACGACCGCGCGGCCGCGCACACCGCCGCCGGCGGCACCGTCACCCGGACGGTCTCCTGCCGCTTCGGTCAGCTCGAGGACGCCGACGAGGTGAGCGAGGTCGAGGTACGAGCGAGCTGGACGCCGCTGCCGGGCCCCGAGGGGACCGTCGACCTCGGGACCCACCTGCTGGCCTGGTGCGACCTGCTGTGCGCGACAGCCGGCCTGCCGCCGCCCGGCGTGCTGTCGCTGCGACGGTGACGGACCGCTAGGGCACGTCCGGCACGTCCGGCACGACCTGCGTGACCCGCGGCAGGCGCAGCTGCAGCGACGTCCCGCCCGCCGGCCCACTCTCCACCTCGAGCGAGCCGCCCGACAGCCGGGCCCGCTCGCGCAGCAGCCCGAGCCCCACGTGCCGGCCGCGGTCCGGACGCACCGCCGACGGATCGAAGCCGGGCCCCTCGTCGCGCACCGTCGCGACGACCGACTCCTCGTCGACCGACAGGCGGAGGAAGGCGTCGTCGACGTCGGCATGCTTGACGACGTTGAGCAGCGCCTCCTGGAAGAAGCGGTAGAGCGTGACAGCCGAGGCGAGGGGCAGCGGGTACGGCGCTGCGGGCCAGTCGACCTGCACGATCAGCCCGTAGCGGGCCTGCAGGTCCGCGCGCACGTCCCCCACCGCAGAGGCCAGGTCACCGTCGCGCAGTGCCGGCGGACGCGTGCGGGCCATCACCGCCCGCACCTGTTCCTCGGCGTCCTCGACGCAGTCGGTCAGCCTGGCCAGCTCCTCCGGCGACGACAGCCCACCGGCCAGCAGGCCCCGAGCGATCATGAGTGACTGGGCGACCGTGTCGTGCAGCTCGGCGGCCAGCTGTCCGCGGGCCCCCTCCTCGGCATCGACCAGTCCTGACAACAGCTCGGACACTCCGGCACCGGCCGTCTGTGCCTCGCGCCGGTGCCGCTCGCCCAGGTGGTCGGCGACGCGGACGCGCAGCTGCAGGGCGTCCAACAGCTTGGCGCACTCGGCCAGCTCGAGCGTGCTCGCGACGACCCGACCGGCCGAGGGAGTTCCCGGTACGGACGGTGCACGCTGCCGGGTGGTCGCGTCGGCGCCGAGCTCGCGCAGCGCGGCGGCCACGCGCAGCGCACCCGCCACCGACACCAGCACCAGGACCAGCCCGGCGACGCTGCCGGCGGCCACGGCCCCGGCCACGGGTCCGTCCAGCCGACCACCCCTCCACAGCACGGCGGCGGTCGTGCCGCCGGTGGCCAGGACGGCGGCACCGCTCAGCAGCCCCGCCCAGGCGGCGAGCGGAAGGGGACGACGGCGGCCCCGCGACCCCTTCATGGCCGGCCCCTCACGACAGGACCCCCGTCGTCGTCCAGTCCGCCGCCGGGCGCACCGGCGCCGGGTCCTGCGGGCCGCACAGCAGGTCGGACCCGTCGGCCAGCGCGATCGCGCCGAGCAGGGAGGCGACGGCCCGCTCCACCAGGTGCAGCTCCTCGACGATGTCGTCGACGCCCCCGGCGGACCCGGCGAGCCGGGCCAGTCGCACGGCTGACTCGTGCAGCACCAGCAAGGCCGGGGCAGTGGCCGGGCCGACGTCGCTGGACGCCCCGGCCGTCTCGCCGGCGTGGCCACGCGCCGTCGCGGCCCGGCTGCGTGCGGCCAGCTCGGCCACCGACAGCCATGCCTCGGCCTGGCCGACGAGCACCTGCGCCAGACGCAGCTCGGGACGGTCGAAGCCGACCGCATCCGGGCCGCGCCGGGCCCGCAGCAGGGCCAGCGGCGCGTCGGGATCGCCCAGCACCGCGCACAGGAAGGGCCGGGCGCCGTCACGGCCGCCGTGCACCCCCCGCTCACCCAGCGCCCGCAGCACCCACGGCTCGTCGAAGACGTCGGAGCCGACCCGCCGGCGGTGCGACGTGCCGGTCTCGTCGCCGACGTAGCACACGGGCCCGTCGGAGGCGAGCAGCACCAGCTCGACATCGGCCCCGCCGAGCAGCCGGGCGGCGGCCGTGACGACCACCTGCGCGGACCCGTCACTGGACCGCCCCGTCTCCCGCTCCTGCCCGCGGGCCAGCTCGGCGTACAGCCGGGCCTCGGCCGAGCGCCGGGTCTGCTGGTCGTACGACGACCAGAGCAGGGCGAGCGGCACGACCAGACCGAGCAGCCCCAGGGGGGCCGTCACGGCGAGGTAGCCGGCCAGCAGTCCGATCGAGCTGTTCCCGGCCGTGTGCAGCGCCGACAGTGGCGCGCCCGACGTCACCAGCGAGCGCAGCGGGCGCCGGGACGTCGACCAGACCGCGACGGCGACGAGCAGGTGGTTGACCAGCCAGAAGACCGCCATGCCGAGGCAGGCGCCGGCGACCCCGGCGCCCACCAGCCCGGCGGACGTCGAGGCGAGGGCGGTGGCCATCGCGAACCGCGCGACGTCGAACTCCCGCTTGCGGCGCGGCTGGTGCCGGACGGACTGGGCGACCGCGACCCCCAGGGCGACCGCCAGCACTGTCCAGGCGCCCGTGGCGAGCACCAGAGCCGCGCCCAGCGCGCTCTCGGTGAGCGAGAAGCTCCAGCGCCGGCGCCCGAACCGCGGGGGGACCGCCGCGATCTCCGACGCCGCGACCGCAACGGCCAGCAGGGGGACCGCCCACCAGGGGGCAGCGCCCCACCCGGCGCCGGCCGACAGCGCAGCCGCGACCAGCAGACTCAGCACCGCGACGAGCCGTACCGGGTGGGCGGGTGGGCGGTGCACAACGGGCTCCAGGGGTCGACGGCGCTGTCCACCTTCGGCAGCGGCAGCGCCGGAGTGCACCCCGAGCCGGGCCTTTCCCCCGTTCGGCCCACGGCGGCCGGTGCAGTCGGTTGGGCCGATCGGCTCATTGGGCTTCAGGTCCGCGGGCCGGGCGCCGAAGCAGTGGGCAGGACGGGCGACCCTGCCCGGTCAGGAAGCGGAGGACGCGGTGACAACCGGTCTCGACAGTGCCATGCAGGCCATCCCTGCACAGCCGGCTGCCAACGAGGCGCCCAGCTTCTCGGCGATGGTGGTGGACGACCACCCGCTGGTGCGGGAGTCGCTGGTGAACCGGCTGCGGTCGATGGGTGCGCGTGAGGTCGTGGAAGCCGCGACGATCGGTGAGGCCCGCGCCCGCGCCCACGCCTCGGGGCCGCGCGAGCTGTGCATCCTCGACCTGGGACTGCCGGACGGCTCCGGGCTGGACCTGCTCGCCGACCTGCGCTCGGCCGGCTGGCAGCGCCTGGTGGTGCTCTCGGCTGCTGACGATCCCTACTCCGTGCGCGCCGCGTTCGTCGCCGGCGCCCAGGGCTACCTGCTCAAGTCCGCCTCGCCGCTGGTCGTGGCCGACGGTGTACGCCGGGTACTCGACGGCGGCGTGTACGCCGATCCGTCGGTCGCCTCGCTGCTGGCCGCCGGGCTGCGTGGCAGCCCCACCGACTCGGGAGTCAGCGACCTGTCCGGCCGGGAGATCGAGGTCCTGCGCCTGGTCGCGGACGGGCAGTCGAACAAGCAGATCGGCGAGCACCTCGGGCTCTCGGCCCTGACCGTGAAGAGCCACCTGGCCCGGATCGCCCGCAAGTTGGGCACCGGTGACCGCGCAGAAATGGTGGCGCTGGCCATGCGCGCCGGAGTCATCCGGTAGCTCCGGTCCCGTACCCTTCGGGTATGACGACGACCCTGCCGGGTCACGAGGAGGGAGTGTCCGGCGACGAGCCGCAGGTCGAGCTGCTGCTCGCACCCCGGGACGGTGTCCCCCCGGTCGTCGAGGGTGAGAGCGCACTGACCGCCGTGGTCGCCCGCTTCGCCGCCGGGAGCGGTCCCGTCGCCGTGGACGCCGAGCGCGCCTCCGGCTACCGCTATTCCCAGCGCGCCTACCTCGTGCAGCTGCGCCGGCGCGGCGCCGGTACGGCACTGATCGACCCGATCGCCTGCCCCGACCTGTCGCCTCTGTCGGCCGCCCTGCAGCAGGACGAGTGGATCCTGCACGCGGCGAACCAGGACCTGCCCTGCCTGGCCGAGGTCGGCATGGTGCCGCCACGGATCTTCGACACCGAGCTGGCCGGCCGACTCGCCGGCTTCGAGCGGGTGGGCCTCGGCGCGATGGTCGAGAACGTCCTCGGGCTGCGGCTGGAGAAGGGGCACTCGGCCGCCGACTGGTCCACTCGTCCGCTGCCGGAGTCCTGGCTGGTCTACGCCGCGCTCGACGTCGAGGTCCTGGTCGAGCTCCGGGAGGCGCTCGAGGCCGAGCTCCGCGCACAGGACAAGCTCCAGCTGGCCCGCGAGGAGTTCGAGGCGGTCCGGCTGGCCCCGCCGGCCGCGCCCCGCGCGGAGCCCTGGCGCCGCACCTCCGGCATCCACCGCATGCGCAATCGCCGGCAGCTGGCTGCCGTGCGGGCGCTGTGGGAGGCCCGCGATGCGATGGCCCGCCGGCGCGACACCGCGCCGGGGCGGATCCTCCCGGACGCCGCGATCGTCGCCGCCGTCACCGCCGCCCCCGGCAGCCCCGCGGAGCTGCTCCGGCTGCCCGTCTTCGGAGGCCGTTCCACCCGGCGGCACGTCGACACCTGGTTCGGCGCACTGCAGACCGCTGCCGCCCTGCCGGAGTCCGAGCTGCCCGTACCCGTACCCGGCGGGGACGGACCCCCGGCAGCCAACCGCTGGGGGGAGCGGGACCCGGTCGCCGCCAAGCGGCTGGCCCGGGTGCGCGCCGTGGTCGGCGGGCTGGCCGAGGAGCTGCGGATGCCGCCGGAGAACCTCGTCCAACCCGAAGCCGTACGTCGCCTGGTCTGGACGCCGCCCTACCCGGCGACGCCGGAGGCGGTGGCCGACGCGCTGTGCTCCGCCGGAGCCCGTGACTGGCAGGTCCGCCGGGTCGCCGGGCCGCTGGCCGAGGTGCTGCCCGACCCGGAACCCGACGAGGGATGAGCCCACCGGCCCTGCCCCGCCTGTCCGGCCCGCGGGTGGCGCTGGTGCCGACGTCGCGGGAGCTCGCCCGCGCCGCACTCGACGGTGTCCACGAGGCCGTCCTGGCGCGCGCCGGACTGCGGGCGGGGCCCGGCTGGCCGCACACCGGTACCGGCGACGCCCTGCGCCCCCTCGCCGAACACGGCGCGGAGGGCGATGACGGCGGCTGGCTGATCACCGTGGAGGGTGTCGTCGTCGGCGACTGCGGCTGGCGGGGCGGGCCTGACGCGGCAGGCGACGTGCTGCTCGGCTACGCACTCGCGGCGCCCGCGCGGCGACAGGGCCTGGGCACCGAGGCCGTCGCCGTGCTGTGCGCCTGGGCGGAGCGGCAACCCGGCGTACGTCGCCTGGTGGCCGAGGTGCACGTCGGCAACGAGCCGTCCCGGCGGCTGCTGCGCCGGCTCGGCTTCGGCGAGCAGCACGACGACCCGCCGTGGGTGCGGTGCGTGCGCGGTGACGCACCCGCCCGCATCCGCGGGCGGCACGTCTGCTGAAGCCGGCAGGACCCACCCCTGAGGGAACGCGGGTCCGCCGGCACGTCGGCAGTGGGTGACTGTGGCCCCCCTCGGACCGCAGCCACCCACTGGTCTAGGGGCGCACTCTGCGCGTGACCAGCCAGGACTCGAGCGCGGCCAGGCCGTGCCGGCACTCCTGGTCCACCTGGCCGCCGACCGGCACCAGCCGGCCGAGCCCGGGCGGGGGACAGTCCTCGTCAGGCAGCGTCGGGCGCGCCGGGGCAAGGTCATGCGCCAGCCGGACGGCCAGGACGACCAGCCCGGCCAGGCCCAGCACGACCAGCAGAAGCACCAAGTCCGTGTGTGCTGTCGTCTCCACTGCCATGCCTGACCGCCCTCCTCGTCGCCTGCGCTGTGTTGATGATGCGCACCTGTGGCGGCTCCGCGCAGACGTTTTCCGTAAAAGACTCCGGCGGGACAGGTCGGCAGAGCCGAACGGCCCAGGCCGGCTGCTCCGGACAGCACCCTACGGGCCCCGGGGAAGGTCGACCGTCACGGTCAGACCGCCGTCGCGGCGGGCCGCGGCGTGGGCCGTTCCGCCGTGCAGCTCCGCCACGGCACGGACGATCGCGAGGCCGAGCCCGGCGCCGCGGCGGGCCGTGCGGGCGGTGCCGTACCGACGGAACGGCTCGAACAGCCCGGTCACCTCTTCCGCGGCGACCGGCCCACCGGAGTTCGCGACCTGGATACGGGCGCAGTCCTCCACCGTCCCGGTGTCCACCCGGACCCAGCCGCCCACGACGTTGTGCCGCACGGCGTTCTCGACCAGGTTCCCCGCCAGCCGCTCCAGCAGGCCCCGGTCCCCGAGGACGCCCCCGGGCCCCAGCGACGTGGCGACCTGCAGCCCGCGCTCCTCGACCTCCGCGGCCACCGCGGCCAACGCCTGCGCCGCCACCTCGGGCAGCTCGACCCGCTCGAGGACGTCCGGGCCGGTGCCCCGCTCGGACCGGGCGAGCAGCAGCAGGCTGTCGACCAGCCGGTCGGCGCGCATGGTCGCGTCCCGCACGACCTGTGCGGCTTCCCGGAGGTCCTGCGGACTCGCGGCCGGGTCCGCCAGCGCGACGTCGACCTCGGTACGCATCACCGCCAGCGGGGTCCGCAGCTCATGGCTGGCGTCGGCGACGAACCGCCGCTGCGCCTCGAAGGCTGCCTCGAGCCGGCCGAGCATCGCGTCGAAGGTGTCGGCCAGCTGCTTGAGCTCGTCCTCGGGGCCCTGCAGGTCGATCCGTGCGTCCAGCCGCTCGACCGACAGGCGCTGCGCGGCCGCGGTGATGTCATGCAGCGGCTGCAGGACCCGGCCGGCCAGGTAGTACGAGACCGCGACGCCGAGCGTGCCGAGCAGGAGCAGCGCGAGCAGCCCCTGGTGCAGCAGCGAACGCAGCGCCTCCTGCCGCAGGTCGTCCTGGACGACGCCGAGCGTGGTGACCAGGTCAGGGCCCTCGCGCGGGATGCGGATCGGCAGGGTCGGCGACAGCGAGCCGGCCTGCAGCGCGCGGTCGACGAGCACCGTCGACAGCAGGAGCAGCAGCAGCCCGACGGTGAGCGCGACCGTGCTGTAGACGAGCGTCAGGCGCCAGCGCAGGGTGGTGCGCGGCTCAGTCATCGGCTCTCACAGCTCCGCGATCCGGTAGCCGGCGCCGACCACCGTGTGGACGACCCGCGGCTCCCCCAGCTTCTTGCGCAGCGTCATGACCGTCACCCGGACCGTCGTCGTGAACGGGTCGGCGAACTCGTCCCACACCCGCTCGAGCAGCTCCTCGCTCGACACCACTGCACCCTCGGCCGCCAGCAGCACCTCCAGCACACCCAGCTCCTTGCGGGTCAGCGCGAGGTCGACGCCGCCGCGGGTCGCGGTGCGCCGGGCCGGATCGACGACGATCCCACCCGGGCCGTGCAGGACGGGCGGTGCGGCCGGGGTGGCCCGCCGGCCGAGCGCCCGCACCCGGGCGACCAGCTCGGTGAACGCGAACGGCTTGGCCAGGTAGTCGTCGGCTCCGAGCTCGAGTCCGGCGACCCGGTCCACCAGCCCGCCGGCGGCCGTGAGCATGAGCACCCGGGTCAGCGAGCCGTCGGCGGTGAGCCTGCGGCACACGTCGTCACCGGAGCGGCCGGGCAGGTCCCGGTCGAGCACCAGGACGTCGTAGCGGGTCATCATCGCCTTCTCGAGGCCGCTGTCGCCGTCGTACGCCGTGTCCACCGCCATGCCTTCGCGGCGCAGGCCGCGGGCGACGGCGTCGGCCAGCGGCACCTCGTCCTCGACCACCAGCACGCGCATCCCGTGACGCTAACGGAGCGTCGGCGGGGAGCCGGCCGGTCACCCACTCGGCCCCGCCTGACCCTCCTGCTGCGCGGGTAGCGTGCCGTCGTGCGAGCACCCACGACCGTCGAGCTGCGCCGGGGTGCGCTGGCCGTCTGCGTGCTGCACGACGTGGACCTCGAACCCGCCCGGCGCGGTGTCGCGCTCCCCGGTTCGCCGCGGGTGTGGGTGTCGTGGGCGGAGTGCCGTCATGCCCTGGCCGGCCACGACCCGGAGACCGCCAGCGGGCGCACCCGGCTGGCCGACTGGCTGCTCGCCCGCCGCTGGTGCGCCGACGCCGGTCCGGAGTCCCTCAGGGGTGTCCTGCGGCCGGTCGGCCTCCCGGTCGACCACGTCCTGCACCCGGGGCTGGACTGGGTGCGCGAGCGGGTCCTCGGTGATGTCCTCGACCTCGGCTTCGGGGCCGTCGGACTCGACCCGCACGACCGCGAACGCGTGGTGCTGGTCCCCCCGCCCGCGCTGGACTCCGCGGGCATCGGCGCCGACCGGGCCTGGGAAGCGGCCCGCCGGCTCCTGGAGGACATGGGGCAGCTGGCCGCCGAACGGCTGGCGCGCGACCCGAAGGGCGTGCTGCGGCCCTACGGGGACTGCGACGCGCTCACCCTGCTCGGCGCGCGCACGCTGCGCGCCTCCCTGGCGGCCGCGGCCGGCGGCCTGGGTGCGGCGGTGGTCCCGATGCGCCGGCGCGGCTGGACCCGGCTGGCCCTCATCGACCCGGCCTTCGGGCCCGCGGCCGCGGCTGCCACCCCGGCAGCCGAGCGCGGCTTCGCCCGGCCGCTGCTGCTGACCGCCGACGAGTTGACGCTGGCGGCAGACGGCGGGCGACCGGAACAGATCGTGTTGCGCGACCCGGCGGCGGACCCGCCATGGGTCCGGGACGTGCTCTACCGCTGAAGCCGCCGCCGCGACAGCCCTACGACGTCTCGTCGGCAGTGCGCTCCTCGGGCACACCGGCACCGTCGAGCCGGGCCATCGTCTCGACCAGGCGGCGCGCGACGTCCTGCGCCGTCAGGCCGATACCAGCCAGCACCTCGGCCCGGCTGGCGTGGTCCAGGAAGCGCTGCGGGATGCCGACGTCCCGGGCCGGCACGTCGACGTCGGCGTCCCGCAGCGCCTGACTGACCAGTGCACCGACGCCGCCCACGCGGCCGTTGTCCTCGACCGTGAGGACCAGGCGGTACGCCGAGGCCAGCTCGACCAGCTCGACCGGCACCGGAGTCACCCACCGCGGGTCCACGACCGTCACACCGATGCCCTGGGCCGCAGCCCGCTCGGCCACCTCGAGCCCCAGCCGGGCCATCGCCCCGACCGCGACCAGCAGCACGTCGTCGCCCGGCGCCCGGCGCAGGACGTCCATCGTCCCCCGCCGCTCGACCGCGTGGATGTCCTCGCCCAGCGGACCCTTCGGGAAGCGGATCGCCGTCGGGCCGTCGTCGACGGCGACCGCCTCCCGCAGCTCCTCGCGCAGGGTCGCGCCGTCGCGCGGCGCGGCCAGCCGGATCCCGGGGACGAGCTGGAGCAGGGACAGGTCCCACATGCCGTTGTGGCTCGCGCCGTCCTCACCGGTCACGCCGGCCCGGTCCAGCACGAAGGTGACCGGGAGCCGGTGCAGCGCGACGTCCATGAGGGTCTGGTCGAAGGCCCGGTTGAGGAAGGTCGCATAGAGGCAGACGATGGGGTGCAGACCGCCCATCGCCAGACCGGCCGCCGAGGTCACGGCGTGCTGCTCGGCGATGCCGACGTCGAAGGTGCGGTCGGGATAGGCCTCGCTGAAGCGCAGCAGGCCGACCGGCTGGAGCATCGCGGCGGTGATCGCCACGACGTCCCTGCGCTCGGCGCCGATCGCCACCAGCTCCTCACCGAGGACGCTCGTCCAGCCGCGCGCGCTGGCCGTCACCGCCTTCCCGGTGAGCGGGTCGATGACCCCCACGCTGTGCAGGCAGTCCGCCTCGTCGTCGACGGCCGGCTGGTAGCCGAAGCCCTTGACGGTGGCGGCGTGCACGATGACCGGGCCACCGAAGGCCTTCGCCCGCCGCAGCGCAGCCTCCATGGCGGCGATGTCGTGCCCGTCGATCGGGCCGACGTACTTCATCCCGAGGTCCTCGAACAGCACCTGCGGCTGCAGGAAGTCCTTGATCCCCCGCTTGAGCCCGTGCAGCGCGGTGTAGAGCGGTGTCCCCACGACGGGGGTCCGCGACAGCGTCGTCTTGACCGTGTCGAGCGCCCGCTCGTAGCCCTGCGTCATCCGCAGCGACGCGAGGTGGTCGGCCAGCCCGCCGATCGTCGGCGAGTACGAGCGGCCGTTGTCGTTGACGACGATCACCACCGGCAGCGACGAGGCCGCGATGTTGTTCAGCGCCTCCCAGCACATGCCGCCGGTGAGAGCTCCGTCGCCGACGACGGCGACCACGTGCCGCTGCTCGCCGCGTAGCCGGTAGGCCTTGGCCAGCCCGTCGGCATACGACAGGGCCGTAGAGGCGTGACTGTTCTCGACCAGGTCGTGCTCGGACTCGGCGCGGCTGGGGTAGCCGGAGAGCCCGTCCTTCTTGCGCAGCGTGTCGAAGCGCTCGCGGCGGCCGGTGACCAGCTTGTGGACGTAGGACTGGTGGCCGGTGTCCCAGACGATCTTGTCGCGCGGGGAGTCGAACACCCGGTGGATCGCCAAGGTTGCCTCGACGACACCCAGGCTGGGCCCGAGATGGCCGCCGGTCCGCGAGACGGTGTCGACCATCACGTCACGGATCTCGGCGGCGAGCAGGGGCAGCTCGTCGGGCCGCAGGCGCTCGAGGTCGGCGGGCCCCGAGACGCTGTCGAGCAGGCTCACGGCGGCTCTCCAAAGGGTCAGGGGAAGCCCGAGTCTACGGGCGAAGGTCCCGCCGACACCTTCGGGCGACCTCCTGCGGCGGTTCGCCCCTGCGGCTGTACTGCCGCGGGACGAGCCGCGCTACAGCCGCGGGACGTGCCGCTCCCCCCGCAGGGCCGCGTCGACCAGCGCCACCTCGCGGGCGACCCGCACCAGCCGCCGCCCTTCCCGCTCGTACGCCGCGATGGCCGCCTCCACGACGTCGCCCGGCACCACCGCGCTCAGCTCGGCGCGTACGGTGCGCAACCCCGCACGCGCGGCCTCCACGGCCGAGCCGACGTGCCCGGCGGCGAACCGGGCGAGCACGACCGGGTGGCGGCGTAGGACCTCGTGCGCGCGGTACTCGGCCGGGCACAGGTCGAACAGCCAGCCGACGGCACTGCGCTCCCACTCCGGCGCCTGCGGCGGCAGGACCTGCTGCGGCCAGCCGGGCGGGACGAGCTGCACCATCATGCTCTCCGTCCTGCCGTCAAGGCCTGTGCCGGTCCTGTCGACAAAGCTTGCATGACCGAGCACGGGGACGCCGGCGCCGACCCGGCGCTGCGCCTGCGCGCCGCCGTCCAGGCGCTGCGCGCCCCGGAGGCGGCCAAGCGCGCCCCCGCCCCGCGCTCCTCCGTCTTCGGCCGGGCCGCCGCAGCGGTGCCCGCCGACACCCACCCGCCCGCCGACCGCAGCGTCCTGCAGGCCCGGATCCGCACCGTCGAGACCAGCGCGCTGCTGCCGGGCACCACCCTGGCGCTGCTGGTCGTGCCCAACGCGCTGGTGGCGGCCGACCTGGCCGCCAGCTGCGCTCAGCTGGTCAGGGGTGGCGCCACCGTCGTCGTCCTGGGGCCGGACCTCCCCCGCGCCGTCACGGACCGGCGCCGGCCGTTGACCGTCCCGCTGCGCAGCGACGACTCGCTGTCACAGGAGTGGGGGCTGCTCGCCTGCGGCCCGGCCCGCCGGGTGGCCTTTCTCGCCCGCCGCGAGGAGGGCGAGCACGACCTGTGGCGTTGGCTGGTGACCCGCGACTCCGTCGCCGTCAACCGGTCCGGAACGGCGATCCTGGACCGGGTGCCCTTCCTGCGCCTGCGGGTGCCGACACTCACCTCCTGAACGGCCGGCCGGTCCTCGGCCTCGCCGGAAGCTGCCGGGAGATTGCTCCCCTGCATGGTGTGCACCGCGTATATGGAACTGCTGCCGTCGGCGTCAGCAGTTCCATATACGCGGTGTACGTGATATGCGGTGCACGTGCCCTCGACCCGGCACGCTGATCCTCCGGAGGACTGATGCGCCGACTGCAGCTGGTGGTCAACCCGTGCTCCGGTGGAGGCCGGGGAGCCAGATTGCTGCCAGCGGTCGAGGCCGCGCTACGCGGCGCGGGGCACGACGTCGTCGTGACCACGACCAGGTCCCTGGAACACGCAGACGAGCTCAGCCGTGAGGCAGTCGCAAGCGAGCGGATCGCCGTGGCGATGGGCGGCGACGGGACCGTCGGACGCGTCGCCGGTGCGGTGGCGGCAACCGGTGGCGTCATGGGTGTGGTGCCCGGCGGACGGGGCAACGACTTCTGCCGCGCCGTGGGAATCTCGCAGAACTCCGTCGAGGCGTGCGCCGTCCTGTCGTCGGGGACTCCGCAGCCGGTCGACCTCGGGATGGTCACGAGCGGGACCGGCGAGCTGCCGTTCCTCGGGATCGCCAGCGTCGGCTTCGACAGCGACGTGCAGGAGCGGGTGCTCACCAGCTGGCTGCCCCTGGGCCAGCTGACGTATCTCTACGGGTCGCTGGCCAGCGTCGCGTCGTGGAGACACGCGATCTTCTCCTACACCGTCGACGGCACGCCGCTCGAGGTGCGTGGCTGGTCGCTCGCGGTGGCCAACTCCGGGATCTACGGCGGCGGGATGCGACTGGCGCCCGAGGCATCGCTGTCGGACGGAGAGCTCGACGTGGTGGCTTCCGCAGCGACCGGGCGGATCGCCTTCCTGCGCGCCCTGCCCAAGGTCTTCCGGGGCACCCACGTCGAGGAGCCGACGATCACCGTCCGGCGGGGCCGGGTCGTGGAGCTGGACGCCGACCGGCCGTTCCGCGTCTTCGCCGACGGCGACCCGTTGGGAACGCTGCCGGCGACGGTCACGGTGTGGCCCGCAGCGGTGCGGGTCCTGCTCCCCGGCTTACCCGGCCCAGGCGGGAGCTAGATCTTCCCGCGCTCGCCGATGCCGAGCTGGCCGATCACACCGGCGATGTCGGTCGGGACGAACCACACCTTGTTGGCGTCTCCCTCGGCGATCCGCGGCAGCAGCAGCTGGCGCTGGTAGGCCAGCACCGTGTCGTCCACACCCGCGGCCTTGATCGCCTCGACCACCATGGCGATGGCCTGCGCCTCACCCTGGGCCCGCAGCAGCGCCGACTCCTTGTCCGCCTCGGCGCGCAGGATCGTCGCCGTGCGGTCAGCCTCGGCGTTGAGCACGACAGCGGACTTGGAGCCCTCTGCGGACAGCACGGCCGACTGACGCTCGCCCTCTGCCGTCAGGATCGCCGCCCGCTTCCCCCGGTCGGCGCGCATGGTCTGCTCCATCGCGTCCCGGATGGTCGGGGGCGGCTCGATGCCCCGGACCTCCACCCGGTTGACCTTCACGCCCCACTTGCCGGTCGCCTCGTCCAGCACGGCCGCCAGGCGTTCGTTGATGTGGTCGCGGCCGGTGAGCGCGTCCTCGAGCTGCATCCCCCCGACCACGTTGCGCAGCGTCGTGACGACCAGCTGCTCGATCGCCGAGACGACGTTCTCGATCTTGTACTGGGCGGAGGCGGGGTCCATGATCGAGTAGTAGATGACCGAGTCGATGCCCACCACCAGGTTGTCCTTGGTGATCACGGTCTGCGGCGGGAAGCCCACGACCTGCTCGCGGATGTCGGTCTGTGTGCGCACCCGGTCCAGGACCGGCACGAGCAGGTGAATGCCCGGCTCGAGGGTCCGGCTGTACTTGCCGAGCCGCTCGATGACGAACACGGAGGCCTGCGGCACGATGCGCACCGTCTTGAACAGCACGATCGCGACGATCGCCGCAAGGATGACCAGCAGCAGTCCAGCGGATTCCACGGTGCCAGCTTTCGGTAGGTGATCAGGGCAGATCGGGCGAGTAGACCAGCAGGGTGACGCCTTCGACAGCCGCCACGGTGACCGGGAGGCCCGCGTCGACCGGGGCGGTCCCGGCGTACGGCCGGGCACGCCACAGCTCACCGTTCAGCCGGACCTGACCGGACCCGTCGCTCACCCGTTCGACGACGACCGCCGTCGAACCGGTGAGCATCCGGGCGTCGGTGCGCCGGCCGTCGTCGCCCTTGTTCAGGATCCGCTGCACCGGCGGTCGCGCGAAGGCGAGCAGCACCGTCGACGTGCCGGCGAAGGCCACGGCCTGGCCGACCGCGCCGATACCGACGAAGGCCACACCTGCGGCCACGAGCGCGGCGACACCGAGCATGCCGAGGACGACGGTCAGCGTGAACAGCTCGGCGAGCACGAGACCCACCCCCATTAGCAGCCAGACCAGGTCCACGTCCGGACCCTATCCCCGACCCGGCGCCGCTACCCGGACAATCGGGCGATGGACACGTCGCTGCGGGAGCCGGTGCGCACCTACAAGGTGCGGCGGCGCGTCACCCTCGGGCAGCGGGAGGCGCTGGAGCGGCTGCTCCCGGTGTACGGCGTGCCGGTCGACGTGCGCGTCGCGGAGGCGTTCGGCCGACAGGCGCCGCTGGTGCTGGAGATCGGCTCCGGCATGGGTGAGGCGACGGCAGCCATGGCGGCCGCCGACCCGGAGCGCGACCTGCTCGCGGTCGAGGTGCACACCCCCGGCATCGGCAACCTGCTGCGGCTGGTGGACACGGCCGGCCTGACCAATGTGCGGGTCCTGGAGGCCGACGCACGCGAGGTGCTGGCGCAGCGGATCGGCCCGGGCGAGCTCGACGAGGTACGCCTGTTCTTCCCGGACCCGTGGCCCAAGTCGCGGCATGCCAAGCGCCGGCTCGTGACGGCGCAGTTCGCCGACCTGGTCGCGGACCGGCTGCGTCCGGGCGGGCGGCTGCACGTCGCGACGGACTGGACGGCGTACGCGGCGCAGGCGCTGGGGGTGCTGGCTGCGCATCGGGCGTTCGACATCGTCTCCCGGGAGCGCGGTGCCCGCCCGCCCACCCGGTTCGAACAGCGCGGGAGCGACGCCGGCCGCGCGTCGTACGACCTGGTGGCCGTGCGGCGGGGGTCGTCGGACGACCGGATCGTCTGAGACCGGCTCAGCCGTCGTCGTCCGGCGCGGGCTCCTGCACGTCGTCGTGACGGTGCTGCTGCGCGAACAACCGGATCTGCTCGGCGAAGGACTCGTGGGGATGCAGTCGGCCGCGTTCACGACACAGCCGGCAGACGGCGTCATAGCTGTCGGCGACACCGTCGTTCGCGTAAGCCACGAAGATCCGCCCGATGCCAGCTACTCCTCACTCCCGCGCCCGCAGGTCGAGGATCGCGGCCCGGGGTGAACTCAAGTCTGCCACTGCGGGCAACCGTCGTGGTGCGACTCCGGGGCGCGGTCCTCGGGATGCAGGTCGTAGAACTGACGCAACGCACGAACCGGTAGTCCCGGTGGCACCACGCACGAGCGGCCACAGGTCTGGCAGTGCACGACGACGTCGTCACCATCGAACGAGACGTCGATTTCAGGACACATCCGCCGCGCGCTCCTGGGCTGGAGAAGGGTGACGGTGCAGATTGGTCTGACACCGTGCACCCGACGTTAGGCGTAAAGACGTCTAGCGGCGCAAGACGCCTGTGTCAGCCCCCGGACAGGCCACCGCCGTCCGCCGACCGCGGGGCATCGGCCCGACGCCGTGCGGACGCGACCAGCTGCTGCGCGCGGGCCTTGGAGACATCCAGGATGCGCGCGATGTCCTCGTAGGAGTAGCCCTGCTCGCGCAGGGACAGCACCGCGTCGAGCCGAGCGGACTGCAAGGTCCGCGCGATGCCCGACACCTCCGTCAGGATCTGGTTGAACAGGCGAGCCTGCAGTACGGCATCGGCTTCGAGGGCGCTGTCCATCGTGGTCAGCAGGTGGATGCGCACGCCACGGGCCCGCTCGCTCGCGGCCACGAGCAGCTGCTCGAAATGGGCGGGATCGGGCCGTGGCATGGGACAACCCTACGGACCACAGGCGGTCCCGGGGGACATGCGGCGGCGCGGGCTGCGGATCAGGCGCCCTTGTGCTGAACTGCAGGAGCGGGTTCGGCAACTCGGGTCGGGGGGGCACCATGACGGGGACGTCCAGCCCGGTGCAGCTGTCGTCGTGGATCCGTTCCCCGCGGCTGCTGCTCATCCCGCTCGCTCTGATGCTGCTGCTCGAGGGCGGACGCGCCGTCTGCCGGCTGGTGCAGGCCACGATCCCGCTGACCGGCGTGTTCGTGCCGCTGCCGGTCGAGGACGCGGTCGCGCTCACCGCCCACCGGGTCCGCTGACGCCCTTGGTCAGCAGGTACCCAGGGGTCAGCAGGTGCCCAGCATCGCCTTCAGCGCGTCCAGCTCGGCCTGCGTCACCGACAGCTCCCAGCGCTTCTTCACGCCGGCCCAGTCCCGGGCGTACTGGCAGCGGCTGCTCTCGAGCGGCGGCTGCCAGGCGTCCGGCGCCCGGTCCGCGCGGTCGGTGCTCACGTCCGTGCCCACCACGAGCAGGTGCTCGGCGGCGGCCAGGTCGTTGGCGTAGGCCTGGCGGCGGGCGGTGTCCCAGGCGTGCCCGCCGGAGGCGTGCGCCTCGGTCAGCGGCACGAGGTGCTCCACGGTGACTTCGACGGCGGAGGAGTGCTGGTCTCCGGTCCACGCGTCGTCCCACAGGCCCTCGAGGACGGAGCAGCCGTCCCCGCTCAGCGTCGCCTCGAAGATCGACTCCATCGAGAGCACCTCCTGCGCCGTGTCCTGGCAGTCGCCGTCGGCGTCGGTCCAGTGCGGCCAGCCCGCGGCGTCGTACGGGGCGCTGCTCCGCGGCGCCACCCGCAGCCCCTGCAGCTCGGCGGGCAGCGCGCCGTCGGAGGTCGACGGACCGGTGAACCAGCCCGCCACGTCGGCCAGCAGGTGGGTGCTGCGCAGGGTGTAGAGGGTGACCAGGCCGCCCTCCCCGAGGGTGGCGACGGCGGCGTTGGCGACCGTCTGGCCCGGACGCTCGAGGTTGAGGTTGGACGAGCCGCCGAGGGTGCCCGAACCGGTCGGCAGGACCTGCACGAAACCGCCGGCGATCGGGAGCGTGGCGGTCACGTTGAGCACGACGCTGCTGACCCCGCTCGTCGGGATGCCGGCGCGGCCGAGGGGCGCCACCTGGACCTGGGCGGCGTCGCCGGGCTTGCTGCCGCTGCGGGTGTCGAGCAGCCGCTCGGGCGCCACCGGGACGAACAGGCCGTTGCCGGACGGCGCGGTGCTGTCGTCGGTGAACCACCCGGCGACGTCGGCCAGCACGTGCGTGCCGCCGGAGCTGTAGACGTCGACGGCGCCGGAGTCGCCGACGGGGACGACCACCAGATTGGCGACCGTCTGCCGGGCCACCACGTTGAGGTTGGACGACGCACCGGCAGCAGTGCTGCCCGCCGACGGGACGACCTGCACGAACCCGGCGACAGGCGCGCCGGTCGCGGTGACGTTCAGCGCCACCGCCGAGACGCCGGAGGCGGGCACACCGCCGCGGCCGGTGACCTGGACGGTGGCCGCCTGCTGCTTGCCCAGCGGCCCCTTCGGGGCGCCGAGCCCGCTGCGGGTGTCCAGGATGCGCGCGGGCGTCAGCGGCCGGTACCGCCCTGCGGCCGTTTCCCCGGACAGCGTGAAGTAGCCGGAGACATCGGCCAGCAGGTGACCGCCCCCGTGCGTGTAGAGGGTCACCCGGCCACCGTCGCCGACCGGCGCCGTCACCAGGACCGGCACGGTCTGACCGACGCTCTGCACGTTGAGGTTCGAGGAGGAGCCCTCGGTGGCGCGGCCCGTCGGGTAGACCTGCACGAAGCCGGGGCCGGTGGCCGCCGTGAGGGTGACGTTGAGGACGACCGCTGTGACGCCCGAGGTGGGGATGCCGCCGGTGCCGGTGACCTGCAGGACCACCGAGCCCTTCGGGGCCACCTTCGCCTGAGCGGCGCCGAGGCCGGAGCGGGTGTCGAGCACGCGGGTCGGCGGCAGCGGAACGAACCGGGAGGTGGCGTCCGCGGCCGCGGTCGGCTCCGTCGCCGGCTCCGTCGCCAGGGCTGCGGGGCCGGCTGCGAGGACCGCAGCGAGCAGGACGGGCAGGACAAAGAGGCGACGGGAAGCGGGCATGTTCCTACCCTCGGCCGTTCGGCCCGGGACCCTGAGTCCTGTGCCCCGGAGGTCGGCCGGAACGGGGCGCCAGGATCGCGACCAGCTCCACGTGCTCGGTCATCCCTCGGGCCGCGCCGGCCTGCACCGGCACCGTTCGCACGAGCTGGAGCCGGTCGACTTCTGCCTGATCGCGTCCGAGGCGGTGGAGGCGGTCGGCGCCGAGGCGCTGCGGTGGCCCGGTGCCACGGCGGTCGAGGTGGCGGCCGAGGGGGACCAGCGGGTGGTCACGGTCAGCGGCCGTCGGGTGCAGCCGCCCGAGGTCGAGGCCGGGCTGGTCGTCGAGGATCGCCCGCTCCGCGCTCCGCACGGCCTGCGGCACACCGTGCTCGGCCGCTCGTACGAGGTGGCGGCCGGCGGCTTCTGGCAGGTGCACCCAGGGGCGGCCGACGTGCTGGTGCAGGCGGTCCTGGACGGGCTGGACCCGCAGCCGGGGGAGCACGCCGTCGACCTCTACGCCGGGGTCGGACTGTTCGCTGCGATCCTGGGCGAGCGGGTCGGCGTGCAGGGCTCGGTGCTCGCGGTCGAGTCCGACCCGCGGGCCTGCGCGGACGCCGCCCGCAACACCGCCGACCTGCCCCAGGTGCGGATCCGGACGGCGGCCGTCGACGCGGCGCAGATCCGCCGGCTCGGTGCGCCCGACCTGGTGGTGCTGGATCCGCCCCGCGCCGGAGCCGGCATCGATGTCACGCGGGCGCTGGCCGCCCTGCGCCCGCGCAGGACGGCGTACGTCTCCTGCGACGCGGCGTCGTTCTCGCGCGACCTGCGGGTGCTGCTCGATGCCGGCTGGGTGCTGGAGGACCTGCGCGCCTTCGACCTGTACCCGACCGCCAGCGCAGGCCGTCCACGTCGCCCGGCACTGCCTCGACCGTGACGGACCGTTCCACCCTGCCGACCCGTCGTAGCTGCTCCTGCACCTGCTGCGCCTTGAGCTGCCGCTGCACCGGGAGGGCGACGTGCTGCCAGTCGCAGCCGCCGCAGCGGCCCGGCCGGGCATACGGGCAGGGCTGCTCGACCCGGTCCGGCGAGGCTGAGAGGATCTCGACCGCGTCGGCGCGCAGGAAGTGCTTGGTCCGGCTGGTGATCCGCGCGCGGACGCGCTCACCGGGCAGGGTGTGCCGGACGAAGACCACCCGCCCGTCCCCGGCCCGGGCCACGCACGCGCCACCCGCGGCGACGGCACCGATCTCGAGGTCGACGAGCTCGCTCACGCCGGCTCGTCGACGCCCGGACGGCGGATGTCGCCCGGCGAGGAGCCGGCGTCGTCGTCGCGCCGACGATCCGAGGACCGCAGCTGGTAGGCGACGCTGGTCACCATCACGCCGGGCTGGAACAGCAGCCGACCCTTGAGCCGCAGCGCGCTCTGGTTGTGCAGCAGCTGTTCCCACCAGTGACCGACGACGTACTCCGGGATGAAGACGGTGACCACGTCGCGCGGGCTCTTGCGGCGCAGGTCGCGGACATACTCCAGCACCGGCCGGGTGATCTCGCGATAGGGCGAGTCGAGGACGGTCAGCGGCACCGGGATGTCCCGGCGCTCCCACTGCTCCTGCAGCTGCGCGGTGTCGTCCGGGTCGACCGACACTGTCAGCGCGGTCAGGTCGTACGGCCGGGTGGCCCGGGCGTAGGCGAGCGCACGCAACGTCGGGGCGTGCACCTTGGAGACCAGCACGATCGCGTGGTTGCGGCTCGGCAGCGGCACCAGCTCGTCCTCGGGCTCGAGCTCCTCCGCCACCCGCGTGTAGTGGCCGTGGATGGCCCGCATCAGCACGTACAGGATCGGCATCGCGATGAGCACCAGGTAGGCGCCGTGGACGAACTTGGTGACCGTGACGATGACCAGCACGATGCCGGTGAGGCTGGCGCCGGTGACGTTGATGGCCCGGCTGCGGAGCACGCCGCGGCGTTGGTCGCTGGTCACCGAGCCGCTGTTGAGCAATCGGTTCCAGTGCCGCACCATCCCCGTCTGGCCGAGGGTGAACGCGGTGAAGACCCCCACGATGTAGAGCTGGATGAGCCGGCTGACGTCGGCGTCGAAGACCACGATGAGCAGGCCGGCGAAGGTGGCCAGCAGCAGGATGCCGTTGCTGTAGACCAGCCGGTCGCCACGGGTGTGCATCTGACGTGGCAGGTAGCGGTCCTGGGCGAGGATCGAGCCGAGCAGCGGGAAGCCGTTGTAGGCCGTGTTGGCCGCCAGGACGAGGATCCCGGCCGCCATCACCTGCAGAGAGAAGAACGGCAGGCTGCCGTCCCCGAAGACCGCGGCGGCCAGCTGCGCGATCACGCTGCGCTGGACCTCGTCCTCGCCGAAACCGGGGAACTGCCGCTGCGGATCGCCGGAGTACCGGACCTGGGCGAGCACGGCCAGCGCGGTGATCCCGGCGAACATCGTGATCGCCAGGCCGCCCATCAGCGCCAGCGTGGTCGCGGCGTTCCTGCTCCGGGGCCGGCGGAAGGCGGGTACGCCGTTGGCGATGGCCTCGACGCCGGTCAGCGCCGTGCAGCCGGTGGCGAACGCGCGCAGCGCCAGGAAGGCGAAGGCGAGCCCCGTCATACCGGCCTTGCCCTGTTCGGGGACCACCTCGTAGGCGGCGCTCTCGGCGACGGGCGTGTCACCGAAGGCGGTCCGCAGCAGCCCGTACCCGATCATCGCCAGCACGCCGAGGACGAAGCCGTACGTCGGTATCGCGAAGGTCTTGCCGGACTCCTTCACGCCGCGCAGGTTCATCGCCGTCAGGAACGTGACCAGGCCCAGCGCCAGCGCGATCCGGTGGTCCGCCAGCCCCTGGAAGGCCGAGATGATGTTGTCGACGCCGGCACTGACGGAGACCGCCACCGTCAGGACGTAGTCGACGAGCAGGGCGCTGGCGACGACGCCGCCGGCCCGGTGCCCGAGGTTCTGCGACGCGACCCGGTAGTCACCGCCGCCGCTCGGATAGGCGTGCACCAACTGCCGGTAGGACGCCACCACGACAGCCAGCAGCACGACGACGCCGGCGGCGAGATAGGGCGTCAGGTACAGATAGGCCAGGCCGCCGAGGGTCAGCACGACCAACAGCTCCTGGGTGGCGTACGTGACACTCGACAACGGGTCGCTGGCGAAGATCGGCAGGGCCAGCCGCTTGGGCAGCGCCTGCTCGCCCTGCCGGTCGCTGCGCAGTGCACGCCCGACGACGATCCGCTTGACGACGTCGTTGAGGGCGGACACGAGGGGAGAGGGTACGGCCGATCGACGCCACGCCCGGCGCCCGACCTGCCGGGCGCGTGTAGCGTCCTGCTCGGCCCGCCGAGGCGGCGGGCGATCGCCGAGAGGGATGGCCGTGCACGTCGTGATCATGGGCTGCGGCCGGGTCGGCTCGGCCCTGGCCCGTGAACTCGAGGACCTGGGCCATTCCGTCGCCGTCATCGACCGCGACGCCGGGGCCTTCCGTCGACTGTCGGCGGATTTCGCGGGCATCCAGGTGCTCGGCGTCGGTTTCGACCGGGACACCCTGCTGGAGGCCGGCATCGACCGGGCGCACGCCTTCGCGGCGGTGTCGAGCGGCGACAACTCCAACATCATCGCTGCCCGCGTCGCCCGCGAGACGTTCGGCCTGGACAACGTCGTCGCCCGCATCTACGACGCCCGGCGCGCCGCCGTCTACCAGAAGCTCGGCATTCCGACGGTGGCCACGGTCCGCTGGACGGCCGACCAGGTGATCCGCCGGCTCCTGCCGCAGGGCGAGGCCACCGAGTGGCGCGACCCCAGCGGCCGGATCGTGCTGGCGGAGCTGGCGTACCACCCTGCGTGGGTCGGGCAGCGGGTTCCCCGGCTCGAGGAGGCGACCGGGGCGAGGGTGGCCCTGCTGACCCGGCTCGGCGACGGGATGCTGCCCCACGCGCAGACGGTGCTGCAGGAGGGTGACCTGCTGCACGTCATGGTGCAGGGCGACCGGGTCGAGGAGGTGGTCGCGGTGCTGGCGGCCGCGCCGCAGGCAGGAGAGCAGTAGTGCGCGTCGCCATCGCGGGGGCCGGCAACGTCGGCCGTTCCATCGCCGCCGAGCTGCTCGGCAACGGCCATGAGGTGCTGCTCATCGAGCGCGAGCCGCGCGCGTTGAAGGTGGACACCGTCCCCGCGGCGGAGTGGTTGCTGGCGGACGCCTGCGAGCTGGACACCCTGGTCACCGCGCGGCTGCAGACCTGCCAGGTCGTCGTCGCCGCCACCGGTGACGACAAGGTGAACCTCGTCGTCTCGCTGCTCGCCAAGACCGAGTTCGGCGTCGACCGCGTCGTCGCGAAGGTCAACCACCCCAAGAACGAGTGGCTGTTCAACGAGTCGTGGGGCGTGGACGTGTCGGTGTCCTCACCCCGGCTGCTCGCGGCGGTGGTCGAGGAGGCCGTCTCCGTCGGTGACCTGGTGCGGCTGCTGACCTTCCAGCGCGGAGAGGCCAACCTGGTCGAGTTGACCCTGGCCGACGACGCCCCGCTGGTCGGCCGGCTCGTGGGCGACATCCCCTGGCCCACCGACAGTGCGCTGGTCGCGATCCTGCGTGAGGGCCGGGTCGTGCTGCCGACGCCCGACGCGGCGCTCGAGGGCGGCGACGAGCTGCTGCTCGTGGCGACCACCGAGGTCGAGAGCGAGCTGGACGCCCTGCTCGGCGGCCACCCGCCGCGGCCCCGCCGCGGCCCCGTCAGCTGACCGCGGCGGTACGGGCGCGCGCCCGCCTGACATATGCCACCGTGAGCGCCACCGCCCCGATCGTCAGCGGCCAGCCCATGAGCAGTCGTGCCGCGGCGAGCAGCCCCGGCCGGTCCATCAGGTAGAGGCTGCCCTGCACCACCGCGCGGGAGGCAAACACCAGCGCCCAGCCGACCGACGCGACAGCGAAGATCCGGCGCAGCCGCGGGTCCTCCCGCCAGCGCTTGTCCAGTCCGTCGATCGCGGCGTAGATCGCCCCGACCAGCGGTCGGCCGACCAGAGCCGAGCCGAGGAAGACCAGGCCGTACGTGATGTTGATGAAGATGCCGGGCAGAAAGAAGCCACGGGCCTCGCCGGAGCGCCGCGCGAAGAACACCGCGATCGCCAGGCCGAGAAAGCCCGAGATGGCCTGCTGCAGCGTCTCCCTTCGCACCAGCCGCAGGAGGACGACCGTCAGCCCGACGGCGACGGCGGAACCGAGTGCGGCGTCGAGCGCGACCGACCGGGACGCGAAGGGCTGCACCAGCGAATGGACGAGGACGAAGACGACGGCAGGCAGGCCGCTGTCGAGGAGCCCGCGTTTGCCGCCGAGGGCATCGACGAGCGCGGGCTTGGCCGCGGGCGCGCCGGAGAGGGTGTCAGACAACGGCCGGCCGCAGCTCGTACTCCACGTTGTACAGCGTCGGACGGCCGTCGTGCACCGTCATGCGACCGCGGGCCACCAGGGACCGACCGCACTCGATGCCGCCGATCCGCCGCCGGCCCAGCCAGATCAGCATCACCGAGCCGGTGCCGTCGTAGAGCTCCGCCTCCAGCGTCGGCACCCCCGCGCGCGGCCGCAGCGTGACCGCGCGCAGAGTGCCCGCCACGCACACCGGCTCACCTCGCAGGCACCGCGAGACCGCGGTGGCGCCGGCCGAGGCGGCCTCGCCCTGCAGCACGCGACCGGCGATCTCGTCGTCCTCCTCGGTGAGCCGGGCAAGGGCCCGGCGGAAGCGTCCTGACACGGGGACAGCCTACGTCCGGATCAGCGCAGCTCGCTGATCTCGGGGCCGCGTTCGGGCGGCGGAAGCGGCGCCGACTCCGCCGAGGCGGAGGCGGTCGCCGCGGCCGCGACCTCCTTGGGCAGCCGCAGCGGCAACGGGTCACGCACCGCCATCGCCTCGCCGCCGCGCACGACGACGACGCGGCGCAGCGCGGCGAGCAGCGGTTCGGCCGCCTCGACGTCGGTGGCGCCCGGCCCGGTGATGAGCGCGCGCAGGAACCACCGCGGCCCGTCGATGCCGACGAAGCGGGCGGGAGCGAGGGCCGTGCCGCCGCCGTCCGGGACCTCGGTCGGGACCTGGGCGTGCAGCTCGGCGCCGTACGGGCCCTCCCCGTCGGTGGCCCCTCCGCCGCTGGCGCGCAGCGCCTCGGCGATCTCGCTGCGCACCTCCGCCCAGATGCCGGAGCGGCGCGGCGCGGCGAAGGCGTTGACCTGCATCGCGCTCTGCCCCTGGACGAGGGTGGCTGCGACCACCTCACCCTCCGGGCTGACGTCGACCCGGACCTCGGTGTCGGGCAGGACGGGCACCCGCAGCCCCCCGAGGTCGATCCGGTTCAGCTCGTCCTCCGGCGCGTCGGCCTCGTCCCAGGGACCCTGCGGAGGGGCTTGCGCGGGCAGCAGATCCTCGATCGGCAGCTCCTCGGAAGCCGCCTCGACGGCCTGCTCGTTCGAGGCGTCCGGCTCGGTCGAGGCGGCCGGCTCGTTCTTTCGGCGACGGAACACGCTCACCCTCCAGTTCCTGCTGCGGCGGCACGGCGTCCGGTGGAGCCGTGCCCGCCCGTGCCGCGTGCGGACGGCGGCAGCTCGCCGACCTCCTCACGCCACACGACGTGCTCCACCCGCTGGACGACCAGCTGGGCGACCCGGTCCATGCGCCGCAGCCGCAGCACCTGCCGGGGGTCGTGGTTGATGACGATCATCTGGACCTCGCCCCGGTAACCGGCGTCGATCGTGCCCGGAGCGTTCACCAGCGACACCCCGTGGTGTGCGGCCAGCCCGGAACGCGGGTGGACGAAGGCGGCGTATCCCTCGGGGAGCGCCAGCGCGAGGCCGGTCCGCAGGACGACCCGCTCCCCCGGCGCGACGTCCGCGTCCTGGGTGGTGACCAGGTCACAGCCCGCGTCGCCGGGGTGGGCGTAGCCCGGCAGGGGGACCTCCGGGTCGAGTCGGCGCACGGAGACCTCGAGCACCGGTGCACCGCCCTCCTCGCGCTCGTTGGCCCGGGATCGGGCCGGGAACGACCGTACCCGCGCCCCGCCGTACCGTCGGCACCGCGACCCGACCGGAAGGCACGTCTGTGAGCGACTACGAGGAAAGGCTCGTCGCGCCGTCCCTGTGGTGGGCCGGTGCGCTCGGCCTGGCGCTACTCGGGGCGGCCGCCCTCCACGGTGGCGGGGACGGTCCCCGCGCCGTGCTGCCGTATGCCCTGTTGCCGGTGCTCGCGCTGACGGGCGTCGCGCTGGCCTCCCGCGGCCGGGTCCAGGTGGCGGAGGGGGTGCTGCACGTCCCGGGGGCCAGGATCCCGCTCGCACACGTCGGAGCCGTCACGCCGCTGGACCGCGAGGCCACCCGGCGGGTCCGCGGCCCGCTGGCCGAGCCACGGGCCTACGTCGTCACCCGCGCCTGGCTGCCCCGCTCGGTGCGGGTGCAGGTCGCGGACCCGGAAGACGACACCCCCTACTGGCTGGTGGGTACCCGCGACCCGCAGGCGCTGACCGCCGCGCTGGTGCATGAGCAGCACGCAGCCGACGAGAGCGCTGCGCGCACGTGTCCGCCACACCGGTCGCGGGCAGGGGCCGCTGGGACGACCAGGGGCGAGCGAGAGGGACCGGACGATGGCGATCGGATCGAAGCTGGTGGGCATCGCGACCGGGCTCGTGGCGCGCAAGGTCAGTGACAAGCTCATCAGCACCGTGTGGCACAGGACCAGGCACACCGACCCGCCCAGTTCGCCGGCAGCGCCCGGCACGCCGTGGGCCGAGGCCGTGTCGTGGGCCGCCGCGAGCGGCATCGCCCTGGGCGTCGCGCGGCTGCTGGCCACCCGCGGCACCGCGACCGCGAAGATGAAGCTGACGGGCAAGGCGCCGCAGGGGCTGGAGGGACCGGGCGGTCGGCGCGCCCGGTCCTGAGTTCTCCCCAGCGGGCGACCCCGTGGAGGCTTCGCCACTGTGACCGGCGACCTGCCGCAGGTACCTCCAGCGGCTGCTGGGTAGCGTCAAGCCGATGACCACCGTGGCCTCCGCCCTCGGCGCAGACCTCGACGCGCTGCTGACCAGCCGGCTGCGACGCGGCCTCGAGGGCACCGTCCTGGAGCGACGCACCGCCACGATCGTCTTCGACGCGACCGACGGCGGCGTGTGGACCGTCGAGATCGACGCCGGCCGCGGCCGGGCCCGGCGCGGCGTCACGCCCCGCCCCACGCTCGTCGTCCGCAGCGGGGCCGACACCCTCGCGGAGGTCGTCCGCGGCACCACCTCCGGCGTCGCCGCCTTCCTCGACGAACGGCTCACGGTGCGTGGCGACCTCGCGCTGGCCCTCCAGCTGGACGGGCTCTTCTCCCCCGAGGACCCGGTCCGGCCGGCCCACTTCGCCCGCGCGCTCGAGACGACCGCGATGGGTGTGCGGACCGGCTATCTCGAGGCCGGCGCCGAGGACGCCCCGCCGGTCCTGCTGCTGCACGGACTGGGCGCCACCAACGCCAGCGTGCTGCCGGTCCTCGGCGACCTGGCCGTCGACCACCGCGTGCTGGCCCCCGATCTGCCCGGCTTCGGCGCGAGCGCCGCGCCGCGGGTGCCGTACAACGCTGCCTGGTTCGCCGCCTGGGTGCAGGCCTTCCAGCGGGCCACCGGCAGCCGCGGTGCCGTCCTCGTCGGCAACAGCCTGGGCGGCCGGGTGGCGCTGGAGTGCGGCCTGGCGCAGCCCGGCTCGGTCCGCGCCCTGGTGTTGCTGACGCCCTCGCCGGCCTTCCGGCGGCTGCGCCAGTGGGTGCCGCTGGTGCGCTTCGCCTCCCCCGAGTTGGCCCGCCTCCCGGTGCCGCAGAGCCATCGGCTGGTCGTCGAGGGCATCCGCGCGATGTTCAGCGACCCGGACCGGCTGCCCCGCTCGTGGTACGACGCGGCCGCCGACGAGTCGATCCGGGTCCTGCGTGACCGCGCCCACCGGATCGCCTTCTTCAGCGCCGCTCGGCAGATCTACCTCGAGGACGCGTACGGCAGGAACGGCTTCTGGCAGCGGCTGCCGGGGCTGCTCCCGCCGGCGCTGTTCCTCTGGGGGGACCGCGACCGGCTGGTGCCGCCCTCCTTCGCCCGGCACGTCGCCAACTCCCTGCCGAGCGCCGGGCAGGTCGTGCTGGAGGACTGCGGCCACGTCCCGCAGTTCGAACACCCCGAGGAGACGATGGCGATGATCCGCGGATTCCTCGAGCACGTGTAGGGCACCGATCGGGGGTGCAGACGTTCCTCCCCTATCCCGACCTGCGGGCCAGCTGCGTCGTGCTCGACGACCGGCGGCTCGGCAAGCAGCGGGTCGAGACCTTTCAGATCCTGCGCGCGCTGACCTGGCCGTCGTACGCCTGGAAGAACCACCCGGCGGTACGGATGTGGCGCGGCTTCGTCCCGGGGCTGGTGGAGTACGGCCTGGCCAACTGCCGGGAGTGGACCCGGCGCGGCTACGCCGACACGGTCGCCGCACAACTTCTCGCCTGGACCGGCGGCGCCGAGCCGGTCGGGGCGCCGCTGCCGCCGTGGTTCGGGCTGGAGGCGCTGCACCTGTCGCACCGCTCGTCGCTGCTGCGCAAGGACCCGGCGCACTACCGGCCGATCTTCGGCGGCGAGCCCGACGACCTGCCCTACCTCTGGCCGCCCAGCGTGTTCCCGCGCTGGCCGGTCCGTACCGGCGGGGCCGGCGTGCCGGTGGACCAGGCCGTCCAGCTGCTCGGCTTCGAGGCGCCCAGGCCGGGCCAGGCGGAGGCGGCCACGGCCGCGGCGCACGGCCTGGACGTCCTGCTGGTGGCCCGGCCGGGCAGCGGTGGCTCATCCGGCGCGCTGCTGGCCGGACTCGCCACGCCGGGCCGCACGCTGTGGGTGAGCCCGCCCTGGGGGCCGCCGGCCGGGCCGGTGCCCGACGTGCCGCTCCCGCCGCCACGGGTGCGGCAGGCCGGCGGTGCGCGGCCGGCGACGCGCGCCCAGCCGCCGGGCGAGCAGGACCTGGCGGCGATGCGGGCGGAGGCGGCGGAGCCGGACTTCGTCTTCGCAGCGCCCTCGGGCCTTGCTCCGGTCGAGCGGCTCGGTCTGGTCGTGGTCGACCGGGCAGACGAGCTGTCGGCCCGCGAGGCGGCCGCCATCACGGCCGTGCGCGACGGCTGCCCGATGCTGCTCGTCGTCCCGCGGGCCGACGCCGGGCAGCGGGCCGTCCTCCGGGACCGCTTCGGGCTACGGTCCCCGGCTCAGGTGACGGTGTCCTGACGCCCGCGCCAGCGCCGCACCAGGTAGGCCAGCGGCAGGACCAGCAGCGCGAGCGCCGCGAGGGCGAGGTCGGCTCCGGTCGCCGGCAGGGTGCCGGTGCCGGTCCCCGGCGGGGGTGCCGCCACTGCGGGCTGCTCCTGCGCCGGCGGCGCGCCGACCGGTGCCGGTGCGGCTCCGCCCGGCTGGACCACCGCCGCCGAGAGCAGGTTGGACGGGCCGGTCCAGGAGAAGACGTCCAGGCCGCGGGCGGTGCCCTCGCCGAGCGCGAAGCTGCTGCTCACGAAGTAGTAGGTCTTCGTCCCGTCCCCGTGGTCCACGCTCTTGAAGACCTCACTGGCCCACGTGTTGGCGCCCGGAAGGCGGTAGGCCGCCGTCTCCGTGAACGTCCACCGGCCGGCGGCGTCCACCGTGTAGTCGACGATCTTGGTGCCGCCGTCGTAGTAGGCGGCGATGACGCGGGCCTCCCCGGGCACCTGCTCGATGACGTGGATCGTGCAGAACGTCGGTGAGGGGGTCGGCGACGTGCCGATGAAGATCGCCTTCTTGCCGTCGACGGTCCGGGCGTAGACCGGCTTCGCCGGGTCGGAGATGTCGAAGACGTGCAGTCCGCCGTTGCCGATGGGGTTGTCCAGTCCCGGCGCGCAGGTCGCCCCCGGCGGGACGACGCCGCCGCCGCGCTCGTCGGTCACGAACATGAAGCGGCCGCCGAGCGCCGGGTCGTTCTCGTGGCTGACGGCGACACCCTCGTCGGAGCGGACGACGGTGTTGGTGTTGCAGGTCAGGGCCGGCACCGGCGAGCAGTCCCGGCCGGGGTGGTTGACGGTCGTGACGATCCTGGCGCCCTGTGCCGCGGGACTGCCCAGCGCCGCGTAGGCGTCGAGGGACTGCTGCGCAGTCGGGTTCGCCGTCGTGACGCCCTCGGGCCTCAGGGCGCAGTCGGTCACGGTGGCGCCGGTGGTCGTGCCCTCCGTCAGGGTGCACGGCAGGGGGGTGCCCCGCACCTTGCCACTGGCGTCGAACAGGCCGCTGACGTCGACGACGAAGGAGGCGTTGAGCCCGGCGCAGTAGAGCCGGTCCGGCGCCGCGGTGATGTCATGGCAGCTGGCCGGTTCGGTGAGCGTGCCGTCGGCGAGAACTTTGGAGGAGACCTCGTCGGCGTAGTCGATCCGGGTGACGACCGGCCTGCAGAGCGCGCGCTTCTGCTCGAGTGTCCTGCCGGCCAGTCCGAGGCAGGACCGTGCGTCGACGACGTCGATCCAGGTCGTGGCCGCGAAGTCCGCCTGGTTGTTGTAGAGGATGCCGGGGCGCGTCGCGTCTGCCGTGACGGTGTGGGACAGGCCGTTGAAGCGCAGCAGTGCGATCTCGCGCGGCTCGAAGCCGTCGGTCCCGAGTCCGGTGACGTCAATGATCTCGAGCCCGCCGCCGGGCGTGTCGTGGCAGCGGCCGATCGCGTCGGTGGTGTCGACGAGCAGCTCGGTCTCCACGCGCGGCACCGCCTGCACGTCGTGCTGCAGCCCCGTGGCGGAGGTGTTGAGTGCGCAGCGGGCCGAACCGTGGTCGGCGACAACCCGCGGCGCGACCTCGCCGGCGGCGTCCGTCAGCTGCAGGATGCGCTGTCCGACGAAGCCCGGCGTCCCGTCCGGCGCCTGGCCCAGGGTGCCCGCCGAGACGTAGTCGATCCCGTTCTTGCGAAAGACCTCCAGGTCGGTCCCCTGCATCGGGCCGTAGTTGCCGAGGAAGGTCCAGTTCCCCTCCCCCGCGGTCAGCGCGGGGCTCCCGCTCTGCGGCAGGACCGGGCTCAGCGGGGCGCCGGGGTCGGTGTGGTCGGCCAGGGCCGTGCCCGGCGCGAGCAGCGCGAGGCAGCCCGCGGTGAGGGCGGCAGTGAGGCGCAGGCAACGGCGCACGGAGGGCTCCTTCGGCGGGCGGGCGGCGGTCGAGTGCTGAATACGACGTGCCGGCCGGATCCCCTGCCCACGGAGATCGAGCGGTGAGATTCCGGCGGTGCTCCGGCCCTCCCGCGGTTCAGCCGCGGGAGGGCCGGAGCTCCGCGACCAGGGCCTCGCCGAGCCCGCGGGTCTCGCGCCGGTTGAGCTCGGCACCGGCTACCGCTCCGGTCAGCAACGGTGCCATCGTCGAGACGTTGCGGGCCAGCCGGCGAACCAGGCGACGGCGCAGCTGCCGGCGTGCAGCGGCGGCGAGCACCACGCTGACCGCGGGCAGGCCGGCCGCAGGATCCAGGCCACGGGTGGCCGCCCAGGCAGTGACGTACGCCGCCATCACCTGTGCCGGCGGGCCCACCGGCGCCTTGCCGTAGACGACGTGCAGCTCGGCGACCAGCTTCAGCTCAAGCGCGACGACTGCCAGCGTCTCGGCCGTGAGCTGCACCGGTGCGGCGAGCAGTGTCAGGGGCGCGGCGTGCTGGAGGGCGGCCAGGGCGCCGCCGGCCGCCCCGACTCCGGCGGTGGCCAGCGTCGCGGCGCGCACGAGGGCCTCCGCAAGCTCGTCCCCGGACAGCCCGCCGTGGTGGGCCCGCAGGGTGGACAGGTCGCGCACCGGGACGTGCGGCGCGATCTCGGTCACGAGGTCGGCCAGCCAGCGGCCGGACACGGCAGCACGGGCACCGGACACGCGGAAGCCGTCGGCGAGCAGCCCGGTCAGTCGAGCGAGCAGCCGCCCGCGCGCCGCGACGTCGAGGTCGCGCTCGGACAGCCGGCCGACGAGCTCGCCGACCTCCTCGCGGCGGAGCAGCTCACCGCCCATCGGGCTACGCGCACTCCTTGCAGATGAGCCGCCCGCCCTTGTCGGAGTCGAGCTGGCTGCGGTGGTGCACGAGGAAGCAGCTGCTGCAGGTGAACTCGTCGCTCTGCTTCGGTAGGACGCGGACCGTCAGCTCCTCGCCGGACAGGTCGGCGCCCGGCAGCTCGATCGCCTCGTTGAGGTCGGCCTCGTCGACGTCCACGCTGCTGGACTGCGCCTCGGCGCGGCGCGCCTTGAGCTCCTCGAGGCTGTCCTCGGGCTCGTCGGCGTCGGACCGGCGAGGCTGGTCGTAGTCGGTCGCCATGCTCAGGGGCTCCTTCGTCTTGTCTCCGGCGCGTGCACAACGTCCGGAGGGCCTGTTCTGTGCCCGCAGTCGCTGACCGTGCCCGGACGGCCGGTCGGCCGTCCGAGCGCCAGAGGGTAGCGGCCCCGTCGGCGGCGCTCCCGACCGCAGCTGCCGGGGGCTGGCGGGTCAGCTGCCGGGGGCCAGCCGGCCGAAGCGCCAGAACTCCGCCGTCGCGTCCACCGCGTCACCCGGCTCGGTCCAGCGGTGTCCATAGCCGATCAGCTTGCGGATCGTGATGTCACTGCCGGGCGCCGCGTCCTGGATCGTCGGCACCGGGCGCAGGAACGCCCGCAGCTTCTCGGAGTACTCCGCGCCGTCGTAGGGCACCGCGGTGTCCTTCTCCCCGTGCAGGTGCAGGGCCCGGATCCGGCCCGCACAGCGTGGGATCTCCAGGGTGCCGCTCATGACACCGACCGAGTCGATCAGGTCGGGCCGGTCGCAGGCCAGCCGGTAGGCCATCATCGCGCCGTTGCTGAAGCCGACGACGGAGATCCGCCCGGCGCCGCGCGACCGCAGGTCGTGGACCACGTCGGTGAGGAAGGCCACGTCGTCGACCTCCTGCGCGACCGCCTCGCCGCAGCACAGCCCGGCATTGAAGGACCGGCGGACGCCGACCGGGTAGGCCACCAGCACGCCGTCCCGGTCGGCGAGGGCGTTGAAGCCGGTGCTGCGGGCAGCATCGGCCGGGTCGGACAGCAGCCCGTGCAGGACCAGCATCGCCGGCCGGCCCTCGGCCAGCCGCGGCGTACGCCGCAGCAGCGGCGGCGTGTGCAGGACGTAGGCGCGGCCATCGCCGAGCACCACCCGGTCGTCGCTGCCGACGGTCACCGGGTCGAGCGCGCCGGCCAGCGGCGCGACCGCACCGACGCCGAGCACGAGGAGCAGCAGGGTGCCCGCGACGACACTGCGACGGGACCAGGGCAGCCGTCGCACCACCTGGCACCCCGCTTCCTGCTGGACCGACCTGCAGCGGCAGTCTTCCACGATCAGGCCGTGGCGTACGCACCGAACAGCAGATCCGCCAGCTCGGCGACCAGCTCTGCGCGGGTGCACTCCCCGGTGTCCAGCCACCACTCGCCCGATGCCTGCACCATCCCGACGACGCCGTGCGCCCAGGCGGCGGCCCGCACGGGCGGGACGCCGGTCTCGGCTGCCATGCCGACGGCGAGCAGCGCCGACAGCCGTCGGGCGAAGGACCGCACCTGAGACTGGGCCGACGCTGCCTCGTCCGAGTGCACCAGGAAGCGGTAGACCTGCGGCTCGTCCTCGATGGCCGACAGGTACGCGTCGATCGTCCGCTCGACCCGGTCACGACGGGTGCGTCCGACCTCGAGCGCCTCCTGCAGCATGCCCAGCAGGCGGCCGGTGTAGCGATCCGCAAGAGCGGCGTACAGGCCGCCCTTGTCGCCGAAGTGGCGGTAGAGGATCGGCTTGGTGATGCCGGCCTCGGCGGCGATGGCTGCCATCGAGGCGGCTGGGCCGTCCCGCCGCACGATCCGGTCGGCGGCGTCGAGCAAGGCCTCGCGGCGGGTCGCCCGGTCGGGCAGCCGGACCGGCGCCTGGCTCATGGGATCTGGTGCCCGGAGATGGCGCGGCTGATGATGAGCCGCTGGATCTCGCTGGTGCCCTCGAAGATGGTGTAGATCTTCGCGTCGCGGTGCCACCGCTCGACGGGGTACTCCCGGGTGTAGCCGTTGCCGCCCAGGATCTGGATCGCCTTCTCGGTCACCTCTACGGCGGTCTCGCCGGCGTAGAGCTTGCTCATCGAGCCCTCGCCCGCCGTGAACGGGACGTTGTTCTTGCCCATCCACGCCGCGCGCCAGACGAGCAGGCGGCTGGCGTCGAGCTTGGTCTTCATATCGGCCAGCATGAACGCGATCCCCTGGTTCTCCACGATGGGGCGACCGAACTGCTCACGCGTCCTGGCGTAGTCCAGCGCGTACTCGTAGGCGGCGCGGGCGATGCCCACCGCCTGCGCGCCGACGGCCGGTCGGGAGGACTCGAAGGTGGCCATGGCGGCCTGTCCGCCCTTGGCGCGGGTGCTCCGGACCTGCTCGCCGCGCGCGAGCGCAGCGGCCCGCTCCCGGGCCCGAGCCAGCCGCTCGTCGAGGATGTTCTTGTCCCCCAGCAGCGCCGAACCGGGCAGGCGCAGGTCGTCGAGGATGACCTCGCTGGTGTGACTGGCCCGGATGCCGTGCTTCTTGAACTTCTGCCCCTGCGACAGACCCTTGCCCTTGAACTCCGGCCCGACCACGAAAGAGGCCTGGCCGCGGGCCTTCAGCGCCGAATCGACCGCCGCGACGACGACGTGCACGTCCGCGATGCCGCCGTTGGTGATCCAGGTCTTGACGCCGTTGAGGACCCACTCGTCACGGGCCTGGTCGTAGACGGCGGTGGTCTTCATGCTGGAGACGTCTGAGCCGGCATTGGGCTCGGAGACGGCCAGGGCCGCCAGCTTGACGTCGTCCTCGGTACCGAAGCACTGCGGCACCCATTCGCCGATCTGGTCCATCGTGCCGTTGGACAGGATGCCCGCGACGCCGAGCGTCGTGCCGACGAGCGACAGGCCGATGCCTGCGTCACCCCAGAACAGCTCCTCCATCGTGATCGGCAGGCTGATGCCGCTCTCGTCCGCCCAGGCGTTGGCGAAGAAGTCCAACGAGTAGATGCCGGCCCGCGCCGCCTCCTGGATCACCGGCCAGGGCGTCTCCTCGCGCTCGTCCCATTCGGCGGCCGCCGGGCGGATGACGTTCTCGGAGAACTCGTGCAGCCACTTCTGCAGCGTGGTCTGGTCCTCGGTCAGCTCGAGGGTGAAGCCGGGCATAGGTCGCTCCTGGGTCTGGCGGCAGTGAGTGTTACCGGCGGTAACGGTGCTCTCCCGTCCGCCTGCTGTCAAGGGCTCGCACTGTCCGGTCGCCTGCTCCCGCCTCAGCCGAGGTCTGCAGCAGCGCCCGCGCCTCCCGCAGCGTCAGCCCGTTAACGCTCAGCGCGAGGGCCCCGAGCAGGACGGTCAGCAGAGCAGGACGCAACATCCTCCGACCGTACGGACCCCACACCCGCACGCCGTCCCGGCGGCTACGCCACCACCTGCTGGCCCTTCCCGACCACGACGATGCCGCTGTCGGTCACCGTGAATCCACGTGCGCGGTCGCGTGCCGGGTCCACCCCCACCTCGGCGCCCGGCCACACGACCACGTTCTTGTCGAGGATGGCCTTGTGCACGACCGCGCCCTGCCCGACGTCGACATTGTCCATCAACACGCTGCCCGACACCTCGGACCCGCTGTGCACACGCACGCCGGGTGAGACGACCGAGCGCCGCACCCGGCCACCAGAGATGATCACGCCCTGCGAGACCAGCGAGTCGACCGCCTGACCGACCCGCCCCTCCTCCTCGAAGACGAACTTCGCCGGTGGCAGGGCGGGCGAGGTGGTCAGGATCGGCCACTGCCGGTTGTAGAGGTTGAACACCGGATGGATCGAGACCAGGTCCATGTGTGCGTCGTAATAGCTGTCGAGGGTCCCGACGTCGCGCCAGTAGCCGCAGTCCCGGTCGGTCGATCCGGGCACGTCGTTGTCGCAGAAGTCGTAGACCTGCGCGTCGCCGGCGGCCACCATGCTCGGGATGATGCTGCCGCCCATGTCGTGCGCCGAGGCCTCGTCCTCGGCGTCGCGCCGGACCGCGTCGAGCAACGCCTCGGTGGAGAAGACGTAGTTGCCCATGGACGCGTAGACGGTGTCGGGGTCGTCCGGCAGGCCCGGCGGGTCCGTCGGCTTCTCGAGGAACGCCTCGATCCGCCGGCCGTCCGGCGCCGGCGAGATGACGCCGAAGCCGTGCGCCTCCGCCCGCGGCACCCGCAGGCCGGCCACCGTCACCCCCGCACCGCCGGCGATGTGCTGCTCGACCATCTGCCGGGGATCCATCCGGTAGACGTGGTCGGCGCCGAACACCACGATGTGGTCGGGCTCCTCGTCGTAGACCAGGTTGAGCGACTGGTGGATCGCGTCGGCGGAGCCGCGGAACCACTGCGGCCCGAGCCGCTGCTGCGCGGGCACCGGGGTCACGTAGTTGCCCAGCAGCGCGGACATCCGCCAGGTCGTGGTGATGTGCCGGTCGAGCGAGTGCGACTTGTACTGCGTCAGCACCACGATCCGCAGGTAGCCGGCGTTCACCAGGTTGGACAGCACGAAGTCGATCAGGCGGTAGATGCCTCCGAAGGGCACGGCGGGCTTCGCGCGGTCGGCGGTCAGCGGCGCCAGGCGCTTGCCCTGCCCGCCGGCGAGGACGATGCCGAGGACCCGATGCGCGCGCATGCGTGGAGTCTGTCCCGATAACGTTCGCCGTATGCGGATCGGCGTGCTGACGCGTGAGTGGCCCGACGAGATCTATGGCGGCGCCGGGGTCCACGTCGAGCACCTCGTGCGCTTCCTGCGGGCCGAGGGGGCAGAGGTGGACGTCCACTCCTTCGGCGGTACGCAGGACGGGGCGGTGGCCCACACCCCGGATCCGCGGCTCGCCTCGGCCAACCCCGCTCTCCAGGTGCTGTCCACGGACCTGTCCATCGCGGCCGGGACAGGTGGCTGCGACGTCGTGCACTCCCACACCTGGTACGCCGACCTGGCCGGACACCTGTCGGCACTCCTGCACGGTCTGCCGCACGTCGTGACGACGCACTCGCTCGAGCCGCACCGGCCGTGGAAGGCCGAGCAGCTCGGCGGCGGCTACGCGATCTCGAGCTGGGCAGAACGGACGGCGGTGCTGGCCGCCGACGCCGTCGTCGCAGTGAGCCAGGGGATGGCCCGCGACGTCCTCGCGTCCTATCCGGAGCTGGACCCGGACCGGGTACACGTGGTCCACAACGGGATCGACGCACGCACCTACGCGCCGGTCGCGGCCACCGACGTCCTCGAGCGGTACGCCGTGGACCCGGCGGTGCCGTACGCCCTGTTCGTCGGGCGCATCACCCGGCAGAAGGGGTTGGCGCACCTGCTCCGGGCCGCCAAGGACCTGCCCGGCCAGCTGGTCCTGTGCGCCGGCGCGCCGGACACGCCGGAGATCGCCGCCGAGACCGAGCGACTCGTCGCCGAGCTGCAGGCCGCGCGCGGCGGGGTCGTGCTCATCTCGCAGATGCTGCCGAAAACCGATGTGGTGCAGCTGCTCTCGCACGCGACCGTCTTCGTCTGCCCCTCGGTCTACGAGCCGCTGGGGATCGTCAACCTCGAGGCGATGGCCTGCGGGACGGCAGTCGTCGCCAGCGCGGTCGGCGGCATCCCCGAGGTCGTCGTCGACGGCGGGACGGGGCTGCTGGTGCCGTACGACGAGAGCGATCCACGCGGCTTCGAGGCGGCGCTGGCGGGGTCGGTGGCGGAGCTGCTGGCCGACCCTGCGCGCGCCGCCGCGATGGGCCGGGCCGGACGCGACCGGGCGGTGGCCGACTTCGGCTGGGACACGATCGCCCGCCGGACGCTCGAGGTCTACGCCGCCGTCCTGCGCTGACGGGCCACCGCGCGCCCGCCCGTGATCCACGCGAACCGTGATCCACGCGAGCTTTGAGGTGCATCTCGAGCCCGGATCCACCTCGAAGCTCGCGTGGATCACCCCATCGGGTCGCGGTCGGCGTCCAGGCCGGCGAGCAGGTCGTGCAGCGCGTCGTAGACGCCGGGCGCCGCGGCCAGCACCATCGGCGCGCCGGGGCCGACGCCGCGCAGCCCGCCCACCCGCGCGCCGGCCTCGGTGGCGATGAGCAGCCCGGCCGACATGTCCCACGGCGACAGGCCCTGCTCGTAGTAGCCGTCCACCCGCCCGGCGGCGACCGCGCACAGGTCCAGCGAGCCGGCGCCCATCCGGCGCAGGTCACGCACCGCCGGCAGCACGGTCGGGAGCAGCGCTGCCTGCGCCGCGCGCCGTGCGGCGTCGTAGCCGAAGCCGGTGGCGACCAGCGCCTGCGCCAGCTCCGTCACGCCGCTGCACCGCAACGGGGTGCCGTTCAGCGCCGCGCCACCCCCTCGTACGGCGGTGAACAGCTCGTCGTGCGCGGGGTTGAACACGACCCCGGCCTGAGCCCGCCCCTGGACCTCCACCCCGATCGAGACGGCCCACTGCGGGAGCCCGTAGAGGTAGTTGACGGTGCCGTCGATCGGGTCGACCACCCAGCGCACCCCGCTGGTGCCGACGTCGGCGGCGCCCTCCTCACCGAGGATGCCGTCGCCGGGGCGGGCCGCCCGGATGCCGTCGACGAGCAGGGTCTCGCTGGCCCGGTCGGCGGCGGTCACCACGTCGGTAGGGGTGGACTTGGTGTCGTGGCCGCTCAGGGCGCTGTGCATGGACAGCGCCAGCGCACCCGCCTGCCGGGCGAGGTCGACGGCCAACTCGAGCAGGGCACGGGGATCGGGTCCGGTCATCTCCGCAGTCTGCCGGTAGCTCGCGGGGGTGCTGTGGCACCGGCCGGCGTCATGCGCTAGAACGTCATTCGGTTTTGTCGCCTCCGCCCCCTCCGAGAGAAGGCCCGCCGTGGACCTGCGCTTCAGCGCCCAGGACGAGGATTTTCGCCGCGAGCTCCGTGCCTGGCTGGACGCGAACCTTCCGGCGGAGATGCGCGAACCCGCCTTCTGGGCCGGCAAGGGCAGCGACGAGTCCTTCGAGCTCCGCCGCGAGTGGGAGGCGCGCAAGGCCGCAGCCGGCTTCGCCGGGATCCAGTGGCCCACCGAGTACGGCGGCCGTGGCGGCACACCGACGATGAAGGCGATCTACGACGAGGAGATGGCCAGGGCGGCGGCGCCGTCGACGGTCAACCCGCTCGGGCTGGCCTTCCTCGCACCGACCGTCATGGCCATCGGGACCGACGCGCAGAAGCGGGACATCATCCGGCCGCTGCTGCATTGCGAGACCATCTGGTGCCAGGGCTTCTCCGAGCCCGGCGCGGGCTCGGACCTGGCGGCCATCTCGATGCGGGCCGAGCCGCAGGGCGAGGAGTACCTGCTCAACGGCCAGAAGATCTGGACCACGAACGCCCTGCACGGCGACAAGATCTTCACGATGGCGCGGACCGGCACGCCGGACGGCGGCAAGCGGCACGCCGGCATCTCGATGCTGCTGGTCGACATGCACCAGCTTGGCGTCGAGGCGCGCCCGCTCAAGCAGATGACCGGCGCGAGCGAGTTCGGCGAGGTCTTCTTCACCGACGCCACCTGCCCGAAGACCGACGTGCTCGGCGGCGAGGGCAACGGCTGGGCGACGGCGATGCTGCTGCTGTCCTTCGAACGCGGCAGCTCCGCGATCGCCCAGTACACCGAGTTCCGCCGGATGTGGGACGAGGTCGTCGGTGTCGCCGCCCGGATGGACAGGGACGGCCGCCCGGCCGTGGAGGACCCGGTGCTGCGCCAGGAGCTCGCCGCCGCGCTCATCGAGTTGGAGTGCCTGAAGTACCACTCCTGGCACGTGCTGACCCAGACCTCGAACGGCCGGGACCTCGGCTTCGAGGCGTCGATGACCAAGATCATGTGGTCCGAGACCTTCCGCCGCGTCTCCGACGTCTACGAGAAGGTCGTCGGCACCGCCTTCGCGGTGCCGAAGCCACGCCCGGACCTGTCGCTCGAGGAGCTCACGACCACCGCCATGTGGTCCCGCAGCTGCACCATCTGGGGCGGCTCACAGCAGGTCCAGCGCACCGTCGTCGCCGAGCGCGTGCTCGGCCTCCCCCGCTAGCACAGGAGAGCGCATGCAGTTCCAGCTGACCGACGAGCAGCGCGCCCTCCAGGACGCGGTGCGCTCCTACCTCCGCGACCGCTTCGGGCCCGCGCAGGTCCGCGAGCTGTACGAGAACCCCGGTGGCGACGGCGTACCCGCCCCGCTGTGGAAGGCCCTCGGGGAGCAGGGCTGGCTGGCCGTCCTCGTCCCCGAGGAGCACGACGGTGTCGGCCTGGGCCTGCTCGACGCCGCCGTCCTCGCCCGGGAGTTCGGCGCCGGCACGGTGCCCGGCCCCTGGCTCGGGACCGTCCTGGTCGCGGAGGCGGTCCGGCTGGCCGGCTCGCCGGAGCAGCAGGCCGAGCTGCTGCCCGGGCTGGCCGCCGGCCGGACCAAGGGGGCGGTGGCGCTGCTCCGGCCCGGCTCGTCCCCCTCACCCGCCGCCGCCCCGGCCACCGCGTCGGCGGGCACGCTGTCCGGGCGGCTGGACCTCGTCGAGTACCCCGCGGTCGCCGACGTGCTCGTCGTGGCTGCCGGCAGCGACGCCGGGACCGGGCTCTACCTGGTGGACCCGCGCGGCACCGGAGTGACCGTCACGTCGGTGGACTCGCTGGACCGCACCGTGCGGCTCGGCACCGTCACGTTGGACGGCGCCCCCGCCGGCCGGCTCGGGCACAGCGGCGCAGCGACCGTCCAGGAGCTGCTCGACCGGGCCGCGGTACTGGTGGCCAACGACCTGGTGGGCATCGCCCGCAAGGCGCTCACGGACACGGTGGACTACGACCGGACGCGGGTGCAGTTCGGCAAGCCGGTCGGCTCCTTCCAGGCCGTTCAGCACGCCCTGGCCGACCTGCACATCGCGATCACGTTCGCCGAGCATGCGGCGACCTACGCCGCGCACGCCGCGGACGTGGACGCCCCGGACCGGCGACTGGCCGCCTCGGTCGCCAAGGCGAAGGCCGCCGACGCCGCCGACGCCGCGACGAGCGCGATGATCCAGTTCCACGGCGGCATCGGCTACACGTGGGAGCACCACACGCACTTCTCCTTCAAGCGCTGCAAGCGGCTGCAGGCGGCCTACGGCGACGCCGCCCAGCACCGTGAGCAGATCGCCCGGCTGACCGTGGACGCGGCAGCAGTTGCCACGTGAGCGTCGCACTGGTCACCGGCGGCGCCTCCGGCTTCGGTGCGGAGGTCGCCCGCCAGCTGGTCCGCCGGGGCGACTCGGTCGTGCTCTGTGACATCGACGAGGCCGGCGGTGCGGCGGTCGCCGCCGAACTCGGCGCGACCTTCCTGCGCTGCGACGTGTCCGACCACGACCAGGTGGTCGCGACGACGCAGGCGGCCGAGCAGGTGCACGGCGGGCTGGACCTGGTCTTTCTCAACGCCGGCATCCCGACCGGCTGCGGCATCGGGGAGGACTTCGACCTCGCGAAGTACAGACGGGCCAACGGGATCAACCTCGACGGGGTCGTCTACGGCGTGCACGCCGCGATTCCCGCCCTCCGGCGGCGTGGCGGCGGCGCGATCGTCGCGACCGCCTCCATGGCCGGCCTGACGGGCACACCGTTCGACCCGGTCTACGGCGCGAACAAACATGCGGTGGTCGGACTGGTCCGGGCCCTCGGCCCGGCGCTGGCACCGGACGGCATCCAGGTCAACGCCTTCTGCCCCGGCTTCGCCGAGACGGCGATCATCACCGACATCAAGTCGGCGCTGGAGTCGAGCGGCGTGCCGATCATCCCGGTCGACGTGGCGGGGCGGGCGGTGCTGGCCGCCTTCGACTCCGGTGAGACCGGACAGGCCTTCCTGCTGCAGGCCGGCCGGGACGTCATGGTCTACCGGTTCCGCGGCATCCCCGGACCGCTGACCGATGCCGGTGCCAGGGCCGCACCGGCCGATCCCGCCGGCATCCCCACCGGCATGGTGGTCCCGCCCGCCGCGCAGTAGTATCAGTCGACCGGTCGGTCGAAAGATTGTGCCGGAGACCGCGGGGAGTGAGGGACGCGCATGACCTACGTAGCCGGAACGGCGATGACCGCCTTCGGGCGCTCCGACGACCTCGACCTGCTCGGGCTCGCCGTCCGCGCCGCCGAGGACGCCCTGGCCGACGCAGGTGTGGACGCCGCGTCGGTCGACGCCGTCTATCTCGGGACGTTTCTCGGTCAGTCCCTCCAGCGACAGGGAGTGCTGGCCTCGCTCGTCGCCCGTGAGCTCGGCCTGCCGGCGGTGCCCACGACGGTCGTCGAGGGTGCCTGCGCGTCCGCCGGGATCGCCCTGCGCCACGGGGCGATGGCCTGTCGCGCCGGCATGGCCCGGACGGTGCTCTGCATCGGCGCGGAGCAGATGAGCCGGCACACCGTGGCCGAGGTCACGGCCGGCCTCAGTGAGGCACTGGAGGCGACGTCCGACCAGGCCGCCGGGCTCACCTTCGCGGGGTTCTTCGGCCTGGTCGCGCAGGCGCACATGGACCGGTACGGCACCACGCGGGAGCAGCTCGCGGCGGTTGCCGTGAAGAACCGTGAGCACGGGGCGAAGAACCCGCTTGCCAGGTTCCGCACCCCTGTCACGCTCGACGACGTCGTGGGCAGCCGGCTGATCGCCGACCCCCTGCGGCTGCTGGACTGCTCGCCGATCGCCGACGGCGCTGCCGCGGCGGTCGTCACCCTCGACCGCACGCCGGGCTCGGTGCGGGTACTGGCGACGGCACAGGCCTCGGGGCCCGTCGGACTGCGGCACGTCGCCGACCTCACGACCTTCCCGGCGACGGTCGCCGCCGCCGACCTGGCCTACGCCGAGGCCGGCATCGGCCCGGCGGACGTGGACGTCGCCGAGGTGCACGACTGCTTCTCGGTGGCCGAGATCATCGACTGCGAGGACCTCGGCCTGCTCCCCCGGGGTGAGGCGGCGCGGGCCGTCGAGGCTGGCGCGACATCCGCGGCGACGCCGGGCCTCGTGGTCAACCCGGGGGGTGGCCTGCTGTCCCGGGGCCATCCGGTGGGCGCCACCGGACTGGCCCAGGTCCACGAGCTGGTGGCTCAGCTGCGGCAGACGTCCCCGCTGGCCGTGCCGGGAGCCCGGATCGGGCTGACGCACAACCTCGGTGGTTGCGGCGCGACCGCGACCGTCACGATCCTGGGGAGCGACTGACCGTGGACGAGCAGCTCGAGGTCGTGGCCGCGACCGTCATCCGGGTCGCCCCCGAAGGCTTCACCGCCCCGTACGTGCTCGCCGCCGTACGCACCACCGAGGGGCTGTCGCTCGGCCGGGTCGAGGGTCCGGCTACGCCGCCGGCTCCCGGCACCGCTCTGCGCCGGGTGGGACAGGAGAACGACACGCCGGTGTACCGCCTCGCCGACGGGTGATCAGCAGCACGCCGCTGCTGGCGGTCCTGCTCTGGTTCATCTGGGGTGGGACGTTCCTCGCTGTCAAGGTGGGTCTGGAGACGACCTCCCCCGGGATGTTCGGCCTGCTCCGGGTGGCCGCCGCAGGAGTGGTGCTGGCCGTCGTCGTCGTGTTCCTGCGTCCGTCCGATGAGCTGCGGGTCTTTCGCCGTCCGAGCTTTCTGTGGACCGGGGCGCTGCTCGGCCTGACCAACGTCGCAGGCCTCATCGCGTTCACCCATGTCGCCATGGTGCGTGCCGAGGCCGGCTTCAGCGCGGTGGTGGTGTACGCCCAGCCGTTCCTGGTCTCCCTGGTCGCGCACTATGCCTTCCACGAGCCGCTCACCACCCGCAAGACGCTGGGGCTGGTCGCCGGGTGGTCCGGCGTGGTGGTCGTGGTCAGCGGGCACCTGTTCGACGGACACGTCTCGCTCGGGACGGTGGGCCTGCTGCTGGCGGCCGCGGCCTCCTGGACGACGGGGACGCTGCTGTTCAAGTCGCTGTCACCGGAGGTGCCGGTGTGGCCGGTCCTGCTGTGGCAGAACGCGGTGGGGGCCGTGCCGTTGGGCGCGCTGGCCCTGCTCGAGCCGACCCGGGTGGCGTGGGGCGGGACACTGGTGTTCGCCCTGCTCGTGGCCGGCGTCGGTGCGGGTGTCGCGGGCTTCGGCCTGCAGTTCCTGCTGCTGCGTCGCGGCGCCGCCAGCGCGGTGGGCAGCTGGATCTTCGCGGTGCCCGTGGTGAGCTCGGGGTTGAGCATCGCCTTTCTGGGTGAAGCCGCTCGCCCGACGCTGCTCGTCGGCATCGTCGCGGTGGCTGCCGGGATCTACCTGGTGAACCGCCCGACGCGTCCCGCCCCCCGGGCACCGGCCACCGCAGGCGCGCCGTGACCGGCCCGCTGCCGTCGCGGGACTACCGGTGCACGTTCCGCATCGCCTGCGGGGCGTAACGCTCACCGGCGGCGACACCGGCCGGTGCGGCGCGCTCGAGTGCAGCAAGGTCGTCGGCGGTCAGCTCGATCTCCAGAGCAGCCACGTTCTCCTCCAGGTTGGTGGTCCGCCGGGTACCGGGGATGGGCACGACGTCCTCGCCCCGGGCCAGCACCCAGGCCAGCGCGAGCTGACTCGGCGTCACGCCCTTGTCCCGGGCGATCGCGATGACGTGGTCCAGCACCTCGAGATTTCTCGCGAAGTTCGCACCCTGGAACCGCGGCGAGGACCTGCGGAAGTCGTCGTCGGCGAGGTCGTCGACCGAGCGGATCCGGCCGGACAGGAAACCCCGCCCGAGCGGGGAATAGGCGACGAAGCCGATGCCCAGCTCGCGCGTGGTCGCCAGTACCCCGTCGTCCTCGACGTCCCGGGTGAACAGCGAGTACTCCGTCTGCACCGCGGACAGCGCGGCCGTCGCGTGGGCACGCCGGATCGTGTCCGGAGCGGCCTCGCTGATGCCCAGGTAACGCACCTTGCCGTCGGCGACCAGCTCGCCGAGTGCCCCGAACGTCTCCTCCACCGGCGTGTCGGGATCCACGCGGTGCTGGTAGTACAGGTCGATCACGTCGACGCCCAGCCGGCGCAGCGAGCCGTCGATGCAGGCGCGGACGTACTCGGGCCGGCCGTTCACCCGGCCGGTGCGGACGCCGTGGTCGTCGATCTCGTTGCCGAACTTCGTCGCCAGCACCACCTCGTCGCGGCGCCGCGCCAGGACCGAGCCCAGGAGCCGCTCGTTGGTGTAGGGGCCGTAGGCGTCGGCGGTGTCGAGGAAGGTGACGCCGAGCTCGAGCGCCCGCTCCAGGGTTCGCGCCGACTGGGCATCGTCGAAGGCGCCGTAGAAGGCGCTCATGCCCATGCATCCCAGCCCTTGGGCAGGGACCGACAATCCCTGCACACCGAGTGCCCGCTGCTTCATCGTTACCGTCCTCCTCGACATGGTCCGTACGTGTCTTGCCATACTCGCCCCTGTGCGTGAGCGACGGACGCTGGTGATGGTTCCCGGGCTGATGTGCGACGAGGATCTGTTCGCCGCACAACGCACTGCTCTGGTCGAGGACGGCTTCGATGTCGTCGTCCCGAGACTGTCCGGCCCCCGCAGCATCGGCGAGATGGCACAGGCGGTGCTCACCGCAGCGCCCGACCGGTTCTGCCTGCTGGGGCTGTCCATGGGCGGCTACGTCGCGTTGGAGGTGCTTCGCCGGGCGGCGGAGCGGGTCGAGGCGCTGGCCCTGCTCGATACCAGTGCGCGGCCGGACAGCCCCGAGCAGACCTCGCACCGGCGTGACCTGGTGCGCACCGCGCAGGACCGCGGGCTCGAGCCGGTGCTCGAGCAGCTGTGGCCGCTCGAGGTGGCGCCGTCGCACGTCGATGACGCCGGGCTGCGGACAAGGTTCGATGCCATGGGGCACCACCTCGGCGTCGACGTGTTCGCCCGCCAGCAGGAGGCCATCATCGGGCGCGCCGACAGCCGCCTCCGGCTGCCGGCCGTCACCGTCCCGACGCTGGTGCTCTGCGGCCGCCAGGACGCCCTCACCCCCGTCGAGGTGCACGAGGAGATGGCCGCCGCCGTCGGCGGTGCCCAGCTCGTCGTGCTCGAGGACTGCGGCCACCTCTCGACGTGGGAACAGCCCGACGCGGTGACTGCGCACCTTCGGCACTGGCTCGGGTAGCCGTCAGCGCTGCACGAACTGCGCCTTGCCGGGTCCGTGCTGCAGAAAGCTCTGGAAACCGATCGTGGCGTCCTCGGTGCCGAAGCAGGCCGCGAGCAGTTCGGTCTCCAGCTCGAGCGCCTGCGGGAGCGACTGTTCACCGCCGGCATCCAGGGCGTGCTTGGCCAGCCGGAGCGCGTACGGCCCGGCCGCGAAGCGTTCGGCCGCCTCCACCGCCCGTCGGTAGACCTCGTCGGCGGGGAAGACGGCGTTGACCAGGCCGATGGCCAGCGCCTCGTCCGCGGCGACCCGCCGACCGGTGTAGACGAGCTCCTTCGCCCGGCCCAGACCGACCAGGCGCTGCAGCCGTTGGGTCCCGCCCGCACCGGGGATGATGCCGAGCAGGATCTCCGGCTGTCCGAAGACGGCATCGGTTGCGGCGTAGCGCAGGTCGGTGGTCAGCGCGAGCTCACAGCCGCCCCCCAGCGCGTAGCCGTTCACCGCGGAGATCGTGATCTTGGACAGGCCGGCGAGCCGCGCGAAGCTTTTCTGCAGCAGGGTCCCGAGCTCGCGGTACCCGCGCGAGTCCAGGGTCTGCAGGTCCTTGATGTCCGCGCCTGCCGCGAAGATCTTCGGCCCGCCCCACAGGACGACGGCCCGGACGTCGTCCCGGCGTTCGGCCTCGTCAGCCACCTCGCCGATCTCGGTCCAGAGCTGGGTGTTCAGCGCGTTCATCGGCGGCCGGTCCAGCCGGACGGTGCCGACCCCGGTCCCGCCCTGAACCTCGAGACGTACGAACTCTCCCACGTGCGTGTTCCTCTCCGATTGCTTACGTCGCCTGCGGCATGGTGAGCACGAGCTTGCCCAGCAGCGCTCCCTCCGCCATCCGCCGGAACGCCTCCGGCGCCTGCTCCAGCGGGAGCACGTCGTCGATACGCGGCCGCACACCGGTCACCACCAGGAAGGTGAGAAGCTGCTCCAGGTCCGCTCGCGAACCCATCGAGCTCCCGACCACGCGAAGCTGCCGGTAGAACATCTGGTCCAGCTCCGCCGAAGGGCCGGCGCCGGTCGTGGCGCCCGACACGACGACGGTCCCGCCCCGCTCGAGGGACCGCAGGGAGTGCCGCCAGGTCGCCTCGCCCACGGTCTCGACCACGACGTGCACGCGGCGCCGCAACCGGGCGCCCGGCTCGTACACCTCGTGCGCCCCTGCCTCGGCCGCGAGCTGTCGTTTGTGCTCGTCGCGGCTGGTGACGCTCACGTGGCAGCCGGCGGCGCGCGCCAGCACGATCGCCGCGCTGGTGACACCTCCGGCCGCGCCCTGCACGAGCACCCGCATCCCCGGCCGCAGCCCGCCGGCGACGAACAGCATCCGGTAGGCGGTCAGATAGGCGACCGGAAGGCAGGCGGCCTGCTCGAACGACAGCGCGTCCGGCAGGTCGACGAGGTTGCGCTCCGGCACCGCCACCTGTTCGGCGAAGGTGCCGTCGTCCAGGTCGGACAGGATCGAGAAGTCGTCGGCGAGCGTCTCCTCACCGAATGACGGGGTGGACAGGACGGAGTGCAGGACCACTCGCCGGCCGTCCTCGGTGACCCCGGCGCCGTCGCAACCGAGGACCCGCGGATAGCGGTCCGTGAGCAGGCCGACCCCGCGCAGGGTCCACAGGTCGTGGTGGTTCAGTGAGGCCGCCCGCACCTGCACGTTCATCCACCCCGGTCGAGGCACCGGGACGGGGTGGTCGGCGACCCGCAGGCAGGACAGGGGGTCCTCGCTGGAATGCCCCGTCGCGACTGCCGCTCGCATCGGGCGTCCGGTCACGCCTCGGGGCTCGGGGACTGCTCGGCCTCCGCCGCCGCGAACTCCTCGAGCAGCACCGGCACACCCATGGTGCAGGCGTGGATTCCCAGGACACTCACCAGCTCGAGGACCTCCATCACCTCCTCGCGGGTCGCGCCGTACTTGATGGCGTTGCGGATGTGCTGGCGCAGTCCGGGCTCGTAGAGGTGCGTCGTGGAGGCGTCGATCGCGACGTAGATGAGCTCCTTGAACTTGGGCTCGAGCGTCCCGGTCTTCCACGGTACGGAGGAGAACTGCAGGTAGGCGGAGAAGAACTCGTCGTCCAGGTTGAGCAGCCCGTCCCAGAAGGGGTTCCAGTACCCACGCTCGGCGATGAACTGATCGCGCAACTGCTTCTGGCGCTCGGTGAGGTCAGACATGGGGGGATTCCTCTCGGGTCGGCGGGGTCAGCCCGATGCGCTCGTAGTAGCGCGCCGGGATTCTCGTGGGGTCCTTGTAGACGACGAAGGCGCAGTGCTCGCGGGCCAGCTCTGGCGGCGGGACGTCCGCCGGGCGGCGGGTGGTGCAGTAGGCGGCCGGTTCGATCACCACGAACGGGTGCCCGTACCGCTCGACCGACAGCTTCTCCATCAGCGGCTGGTGCGCGCAGTAGACCGGGCAGTCGGGCAGCCCGTAGGTGAGGGCCGGCTCGGCAGCCAGTGACGCGAAGTCGTCCGGTGGGGTGTAGCCACCTTCCATGAGCAGCCGCCCGCCGCTGCCGCACGGCGCCATCTCGATCACGATCTTCTCGGCGTCCTCCCGCACGGTGAGACCGACCAGGTGTCCGCGCAGCCCGCTGGCGAACCACCGGACCCGCTGGGCCACGTCGTCGGTGCCCTCCATGAGCTTGCGCAGGTTGGGCAGCCACCAGGCCCGGACACCGGCCTCCAGAACCTCCGCCAGCGCGTCGCGCCCCCATCGCCGGACCACCTCGGTGAGCGTCGCGGTCACCCAGCGGCGGTACAGCCGGTGCATCGATTCGAACTCGTTGAACATGTGCCGGGCTGCTGTCCGGGCGCCCTCGACGTCCCCCTCGTCGAGCCGGTCCAGGACCCGGTCCAGGGTGCGTTGCGCCAGGCGCGCGCGCTCCGCCTCGTCGAACAGCAGGTCCTCGGCCATGTCGTCAGGCATCTACTGCGTGCCGACGCGTCACGTCGAGGTACTGCTGCAATCCCAGGCGCAGCGGTGAGTACCGGCGCCGATGTCCCGACAGCTGCTCGATCGCGCCGTCCGACAGCGAGGCGGCCAGGCCGTAGAGGTCGGTCTCGCCGTCCGCCGTCACCTCGATGTCGGCACCCGGCACCAGCTCGCGGACGAGGTCGGCGACCTCCTGCACGGTCGTGGTGTCGCCGCCGGTGTTGAAGAACCAGGTGTCGGTGAAGGCCCCGGGCGGCGCCGTCACCAACGCGATGAACTGCTCCGCGACGTCGTCGACGTAGACGAGGGAGACCCGGGCCGTGCCGAAGCCGACCGAGGCCGGCTGCCCCAGCGCCGGGCCCTCCACGAGGGCGGACATCCAGCCTGTCGCACCGGTCCGCCGACCCCACCCGTAGACCACGGCCGGGCGCATGCCGACGACGACCATGCCGTAGGCGTCGCGGTAGTGCTGGGCCAGCTTCTCCAGGTAGAGCTTTCCGCCGCCGTAGACCGGAAGCTCACGCGCGACGTGCAACGCCGCGTGCTCCCGCAACGGCAGATCCGCCGCCGGGTATTCCGCGTCGCTCCCGTAGACCGCGATCGAGCTGGCCATCACGACGCGCTCGATCCCGAGCAGCCGCGCGGTCTCCAGGACGTTCAGCGTCCCCACGACGTTGACCTCGGTGGCCGCCTGGGGCTGGGCGTTGCTCTCGGCACCGAGCATGTAGGCCAGGTGCACGACCGCGTCCACCGGTCCCTCGCGCATCGCGTCGCCCAGGTTGGCGAAGCTGAGGACATCGCCCTGCACCACCCGCAGGCGGTCACCGTGCCGGGCCCGCAGGTCCGCCACCCGGCTCTGGTCGGGCACCCGGTCCAGCAGAACGACCTGGTGGCCCTCGTCGAGCAGCCGCTCCGCCATCCGGGAGCCGATCAGGCCGGTCCCCCCGGTGATGAGCACGTTCATGTCGTCGCCCCTTCCTGCGTGTCGTTCTCGGTCGCGTCGAGCTCGTGCTGGCCCTCGCCGTACGGGATGCCGAGGACATAGATGAGCTTGCCGAGCGCGATGAACTGCACGAGCACCCAGGTCAGCTCGACGATCTCCTGTTCGCTGAACACGGCACGGAGCTGGGTGAACTGTTCCTCGGTGATGCCGTGGTGGTCGAAGTACAGCGCGTCGGCGTACCGCAGCGCCGCGAGCTCCCGCGCGCTGAAGGAGTGCGTCTCGTAGTCCCCGAGCTGCTCGACGACGTCGTCGCCCACACCTTGACGCCTGCCCGAGGCGTACCGGGTGCGCTGTCAATAGTGGCAGTCGTTCAGGATCGCCAGCCGCAGCCGGGCGAGCTCCTTGGTCCGGTGCTCGACCGCACCCTTGCGGACCAGCGGCGAGTAGAACGAGACGAACGGCTCGACGAATTCCGGCGCGTGCGCGAGCGTGCGCAGCACGTGGTCGTCGCCGCCGTGCGCGCGCCACTTGTCCGCCATCTCCTGCAGGGTGGGGCTGAGCTGGTCGAGGTCGAGCGGGTCGATCCGGGGGTGCTCGTGCACGTCGTGCTCCTTCAGCTCATGCCGCCGTCGAGCGGGATGACGGCGCCGGTCAGGTACGGGGGGGCCTCGAGCAGGTAGGCGACCAGGGACGCGACCTCGTCCGGGCGGCCCTGCCGCCCGAGCGGGATCCGCTCGAGCAGTCGCGCGCGCGACCGCTCGGACAACTGCTCGGTCATCTCGGTCTCGACCGGCCCAGGGGCCACGGCGTTCACGGTGACGCCCGACCGCGCCACCTCCTTGGCGAGGGAGCGGGTCATCGCGTTCACGCCGCCCTTGGCGGCCGAGTAGGCGCTGTCACCCGGGAAGCCGACGATCCCGATGACCGAGCTGACGTTGACGATGTGCCCTGACCGCGCCGCCAGCATCGTGGGCAGCACCGCCTGCAGCACGGTGAAGACCCCCGACAGGTCCGCGTCCAGAACCTGCTGCCAGTCCGAAGGAGGGAGATCGACGAGCCGGCCGCCCCGCCACACACCGGCGTTGTTGACCAGGCCGTCGATCCGGCCGTGGCCCTCGAGGACCCGCGTGACGAGGGACGTCACGGACTGCGCATCGGTGACGTCACAGTGCTCCATCGCGAGGTCACCGCCTGACGCCTGCGCCTCTGCGACCACGTCCCCGGCCACCTCCGCGCCGGAGCGGTAGGTGCCGACGACGTGCGCACCGTGCTCGGCGAGCAGCAGGGCGATCGCCCGCCCGAGCCCACGGGAGGCCCCGGTGACCAAGCAGACCTTCCCCTCGAGAGCGGTCACGGCCTGGTCGATTCGGCGGCCGCACGGCGGCGCAGCTCCGCCCGCTGCAGCTTGCCGGTGGTCGTACGTGGCAGGTCATCGACGAAGTCGATCTCGCGTGGCGAGGCGTGCCGGCCGACCTTGTCCACGACGATCGCCTGCAGCTCGGAGCGCACCAGGTCGCTGGGCGAGGCGTCGGGGGCCAGCACGACGAAGGCCTGAACGCTGCTCCCCCGCCGCTGGTCGGGCTTGCCCACGACCGCTGCCTCGGCGACGGCCGGATGCAGCAGCAGGGCACTCTCGACCTCGAACGGCCCGACGTTGTAGCCGGAGGTGACGATGACGTCGTCGGCACGGCCGACGAACCAGTGGTAGCCGTCCTCGTCCCGATAGGCGGCATCGCCGGTCACGAACCAGCCGTCCTCCCACCGCTGCGACCAGGCGTCGGCCTTGCCCCAGTAGCCGGCCCCGAGGAACCACTCGTGGCCGCGGACCGCGATCGTGCCGGTCTCGCCCACCCCCGCCTCGGTGCCGTCCGCGCGCAGCAGCCGCACCTCGAACCCGGGCATCGCGAACCCCACCGCACCGGACTTCACCGGGTGCCCGGCCGAGCGCAGGTTTCCCAGCGCGAACCCCACCTCGGTCAGCCCGTAGGCGTCGGCGATCGGAACGCCGAGCCGCTCGTCGAACCACTGCATCGGTTCGGGGTTGAGCGGCTCACCGGCGGACGTGGCAGCCCGCAGCGCGAGATCGCGCCCGTGCAGGTCGCGGTCGCGGCCGGCGGCGAGCAGCCGGTAGGCGGTCGGGGCGGCAGTCAGATGGGTGACCTGGTGCCGTTCGGCCACCGCCCACCACCGCGCCGGGTCGAAGTCCCCCTCGTAGACCAGGCGCGGGTGACCCAGGGCCATCGGCACCATGCCGGTGCTGAACAGCCCGAAGCTCCAGGACGGGTCCGCGGTCGCCCAGAGCAGGTCGTCCTCCCGCAGGTCCATGACGTGCTCGACGAACGGGACCAGCGAGATCAGGCCGGCGTGCGGGAGGATGCAGCCTTTGGGCGGGCCCGTGGTGCCGGAGGTGTAGACCAGCGCAGCGGTCTCGGTGGGTGCGGTCTCGACGGTCTCGAAGGTGGGAGCGGAGCGGTCGGCCTCGGCCCAGAAGCTGTAGTCGCCGCGCACGAGCCCGGCGCCGCGGGCGCCGGTCACCGTGACCACCTCGACGTCGGAGGTCAGGCTCTGCCCGACCAGTGCCCGGTGTGGCCCGTCGGTGACGAGCAGCCTGGGTGTGGAGTCCTCCAGCCGGTAGCGCACCGCGTCCGGCCCGAAGCCCGCGAAGATGGGCACGTGGACGGCGCCGACCTTCCAGACGGCCAGGGCGGTGACGAACGCCTCGGTGGTCCGCGGCAGCACCGCGGCCACCCGGTCGCCGCGACGCACACCCAGCCGGACGAGCGCGTTCGCGAACCGGTTCGCGAGCCGGTCCAGCTCGTGGTAGGTCAGCGTACGCACCCCGCCGTCCACTCCCTCGACGATCATCGCCACGCGCCCGCGGTGGCCGGCCCAGCGTGCGCACGCCTCGTGGGAGATGTTGAAACGCTCGCGCGGATCCCAGTCGAACCGCGCCAGCACCTCGTCCCAGCTGAAGCGCTCCCGCAGCTCCGCGACCCGCGCAACGGCTCCGGTGGCGGTCACGGCTGCCGGCTCAGGTCGACGAGAATCTTCATGTGCTCTCCCGGATCGTCACGCAGGGCGTCGAAGGCACCGGCAACGGCCTCCTCCAGCGGGACAGTGGCCGTGATCAGCGGCGCCGGGTCGATGAGCCCCGAGGCAACGAGACCGATCACGCTGGGCAGGTCGTGGCGGTAGCCCAGCGAGCCCACGACCTCCCGCTCGTACGGCACGATCTGGGCAGGTTCGACCTCGGCGGCACCGTGCCCGATGCCGACGAGGACGACCCGTCCGCCGCGGCGCGCGGCCGAGACGGCGACCGGCAGCAGCCGAGGGGAACCGGTGCACTCGAAGACGACATCGGGGCCGATCCGGCCGGTGCGGACGTAGACCTCCTTGCGGACGTCGCAGGCGCCCGGATCAAAGGCTTCCGTGGCGCCGAGCTGCACCGCGAGCTCCCGTCGGCGCAGGCTCGGCTCGCTCACGTAGATTTCGGCAGCCCCGCTGGCCCGTGCCGCGAGCAGCACCGCAGCACCGATCGGGCCGAGTCCGAGCACCAGGACGCGATCTCCCGCCTGCACACCGCCGCGTCGTACAGCATGCAGCCCCACGGCCAACGGTTCGGTGAGCGCGGCGATCCGGTCGTCCACGCCGTCGGGCAAGGGGACCAGACCGGCGGCGGGCACGGTGACCCGGCGCGCGAGGGCACCGTCCGACGCGAGACCGACCGAACCGCCGTACCGGCAGATGTGGTAGTCGCCCCGGCGGCACCAGAAGCAGCGACCACAGCGCCAGCAGGGATCGACCGTGACGCGCTGCCCGACGGAGTGCCCGTCGACATCGGGCCCCAGCGCGACGATGCGCCCACTGAACTCGTGGCCGAGAACGAGCGGCGGCTGCGCGCCGGTCAGCGGGTGGGGACGGTCTCGGATCATGACCGGCCCCTTGGCGTACTCGGCCAGATCGGTGCCGCAGATGCCGCAGAAGGACACCTCCACGACTGCCTCGCCCGGGCCCGGAACTCCCGGCTCGGCGATGTCCTCGAGACGCAGGTCACCTGCCGCGTGCCACACGATGGCCTTCATACGCAGACATACCCCCCGTCGACGGTCAGGACGGTGCCGGTGACGTAGGCGGCGGCGTCGGAGGCAAGGAAAAGGTACGCGCCCGGTAGATCCTCCCCCCGCCCCCAGCGACCCAGCGCGGTGTGGTCGAGGATGCGCCGCTCGAGCTCGGGGTTCTTCTGCCAGCCCTCGGCCATCGGCGAGTCGAACCAGCCGGGCGCCACGGCGTTCACGGTGATGTCGTGCCTGGCCAGGTCGAGCGCCATCGCCTTGACCAACGCGGTGGCACCTGCCTTGGACGAGGAGTACCCCGCCAGCCCGCGCCGCGGGCGCTCCGCCAGCGAGGAGGTGGTCACGATGATGCGGCCGCCGCCGTTGCCCACCATGCTGCGCGCCGCGGCCTGCGCGCCGTAGAACGCGCCGTCCAGGTTCACGCTGTGGATAGAGCGCCAGTCCTCGGGGTCCATGTCCAGCACGTTGGCAACCACCGGGGAGATGCCGGCGTTGGCTACCCAGACGTCCACGCCGCCCCATGCCTGCTCCACGGCCTCGACCACCGTGCGGTTGCCGTCAGGGCTCGTGACGTCCGCCGGGCAGACGAGTGTTTGACCGCACATCTCGGCGACGGCTTCGTCCAGAGCTGCACCGGTGCGGGCGACCAGCGCGACGCGGGCACCGGCCCGGCAGAACGCGGCCCCGATCACCTTGCCGAGGCCACGACTTGCACCGGTCACGACCACACGCTTGCCCGCAACGTCCCCGGGTGCCGGGAAGCTGCCAGGAATGCGGATGACTCCTCCTCGTTGCTCTTTGGACCGTTCGGTCGGTACATTACGGAGGCCGCTCCAGGGCCGTCAAGGTCTGCGGCACTCCCCCTGACTTTTCCGGAGGTGCACTCGGTGGACGCTGCAGTTCTGCTCGGGCTCTACGAGCGCATGGTCCGCATCCGGCGGTTCGAGGAACAGGTCTCCCGGATGTACCGCGACGGGGACGTCCCCGGCTTCGTCCACCTCTCGATCGGCCAGGAGGCGGCTGCCGTCGGGGCCTGCGCACCCCTGCTCGTCGAGGACGTCATCACCTCGACGCACCGCGGGCACGGTCACTGCCTCGCCAAAGGTCTGGACATGACCGGGATGTTCGCCGAGCTCATGGCTCGCGAGAGCGGGACATGCTCGGGGCGCGGCGGCTCGATGCACATCGCCGATCCCGGCAAGGGCATCTTCGGTGCCAACGGCATCGTCGGGGCGGGCCTACCGATCGCCACCGGGGCTGCGGCCGTGGCCCGGATCGCAGGGCGCTCGCACGTCACCGTCGCGTTCTTCGGGGACGGCGCCGTCGCCCAGGGCGCCTTCCACGAGGCGGTGAACCTGGCGGCGCTCTGGCGCCTCCCGATCGTCTTCTTCTGCGAGAACAATCACTATGCGGAGTTCTCCCCGGCCGCCGACCAGCATCCGTGCTCGCTGGAGCAGCGTGCCGGTGGCTACGGCATCGGCTACCGCCACGTGTACGGCAACGATGTCCGGGCGGTCAGCCTGCTGATGGAGGAGGTGGTGGCCCAGGCGCGCAGCGGCGGCGGGCCGGTGCTCGTCGAGGCCGAGACCTACCGCTGGCACGGGCACTACGAGGGCGACCCCCAGAGCTACCGCACCCCGGAGGAGCTCGAGGAGTGGAAGCTCAAGGACCCGCTGCTCGTCACGCGCGGACAGCTGGCCGACCTCGGTGTGCCGGGCGACCGGGTCGATGCCCTCGACGCCGCGGTCACCGAGGAGGTCGCGCAGGCCCAGCGGGTGGCGTCCGAAGCGCCGGAGCCGCAACCCGGGACGCTGAACCGCTTCATGCTCGCCGCCCGGGAGTCGCTGCCCGACCCGGCTCCGCCACCTGCCGGCGGCGAGATCTTCCGCACCATGGATGCCGTCCGCGACGCCCTCGAACACGAGCTGGAGCAGGACGACACGGTCTTTCTGGCCGGTGTCGACGTCGGCGAGGGCGGCAACGTCTTCGGCCTCACCCGCGGTCTCGCGGCGCGCTGGCCGCACCGGGTGCTGGACACCCCCATCTCCGAGACAGCAGTCATGGGGCTGGGCGTGGGCTCCGCGATGGCCGGCATGCGACCGGTCGTGGAGCTGATGTACCTGGACTTCCTCGGCGTCTGTTTCGACCAATTGCTCAACCAGGCCGCGAAGCTGCATTTCATGACCGGCGGCAAAGCGCAGATGGGACTCACCGTCCGCACACAGTTCGGCGCCGGTCGGTCCTCCGGGAGCCAGCATTCGCAGAGCCTGGAGGCGTTGCTGGCCCATGTCCCGGGACTGACGGTCGTCATGCCCTCCACACCATGGGAGACCTACGGCCTGCTGCGCAGCGCCATCCAGGACCCCAACCCGGTCGTGTTCATCGAGAACCGGCTGCTCTACGGAAAGAAGGGTCCGCGCCCGCCGAAGGACCTGCTCATCCCCCTGGGCAAGGCCCGGGTGGTGCGTGAGGGCACGCACGTCACCGTCGTGTCCTACTCCGCCATCCTGCACCAGGCCGTGGCGGCGGCGGAGGAGTTGGCCGCCGAGGGCATCGAGGTGGAGGTGATCGACCTGCGCACGATCCAGCCCCTGGACCGCAACGCCATTCTCACCTCGCTCCGCAAGACCAACCGCCTGGTGGTCGTGCACGAGGCGGTGCAGGACTTCGGCGTGGGCGCAGAGATCGTTGCGCTGGCGGCGGACGCCGGCTTCTGGCACCTCGACGCGCCCTTGCGGCGGGTCGGCGCCCGCTTCTCCCCCGCTCCCTACGCCCCAGGACTGGAGCAGGAATGGTTACCGAACCGGGCAGAGATCACAGCGGCGATTCGCGAGACGGCGCTGGCCTGACGTCCGTGCGCCGGCCGCCGGTCCAGGTGCGCAGTCGCCGGGCGCCGCGGCCTCAGCCCCTGGCTCCCGGCCCCGCCTTGATCCCGCGCATGAAGATCTCGTAGTACTGGTTGGCGATCTGGAAGGAGTTCAGCCGCCCGCCGCTCTGGTACCACTGATAGGTGTAGTTGTGCATGCCGAGCCACGCGCGCACGGCAAGGCTCAGATCCGAGATCTCGAAGTCACCTCGTTCGACACCGGCGAGGAGGATCTTCTCCACGGTCGCCTCGTACTGTCGCCGCTTCCGGCGGAAGTCGACAGCCTCCTGACCGCTCAGTGCCCGCCACTCGTGCAGGAACACCCACACGTGGTCCGGGTACTGAGTGATGATCTTGACCAGCTCGATGCCGAGCATCCGCAGGCCCTCGGCCGGGGAGGCGTCCAGCTGCTCGATGTCCCGGGCGCTCTGCAGGACCTCCTCCATGACCCGGTCGTGGATCTGGGAGAGCAGATGCTCCTTGGACTGGATGTAGTAGTACAGCGAGCCCTTGCCCAGTCCGACGGCCTCGCACAGGCCGGCGATCCCGGTGGCGTTGTAGCCCTGCGTGGCGAACAGGTGGGCCGCGACGTCGATGATCTCCTTCTGCCGCTGGACCCGCTTGCTCACCGGGCCGCGGCGCGCCGCCGGGAGCGGAACCGGATCCGTCCGGACAGCATTCTCACTGACGCCGGGTTTGGTCACGTCTGCTCAGCCCTTTCCTGGGTCACTCTTGCGGGCCCGCAGTTCGCGCTTGAGCACCTTGCCCGACGGGTTGCGCGGCAACTCGTCGACGAACACCACGGCGCTGGGTGCCTTGAACTTGGCCAGCTGCTGTCGACAATGGGCCACGACCTGCTCCTCGGTCGCCTGCACCCCGGGCTCCATCGCCACGTAGGCGACCGGCACCTCCCCCCAACGCTCGTCCGGACGAGCCACCACGGCGGCCTCGCGGAGTCCGGGGTAGCCGTACAGAACGCGTTCCACCTCGATGCTGGCGATGTTCTCGCCACCAGAGATGATCATGTCCTTGAGCCGGTCGACGATGTAGAGGAAACCGTCCTCGTCGAGGTAGCCGATGTCGCCGGTGTGGAACCAACCGCCACGGAAGGCCGCCTCGGTGGCCTCCGGGTTGCGCCAGTAGCCGCGGAAGAGCTTGGGCCCGCGAAGCACGATCTCACCGGTCACCCCCGCGGGCACCGTGTCCTCGCCGTCGAGGTCCCAGATGGCGACCTCCAGATGCAGACACGGCTTGCCGACGCTGCCGCGCCGCTCGAGGGTGAAGCGGCGGTCGAGGAAGGTGTCACCGGACACCGACTCCGTCAGCCCGTAGGCGTCCACGAACCACGCGTTCGGAAAGAGGTCCTGCACCCGCTTGATGAGCGGCTCCGGCATCTTCTCGCCGCCGGCGATCAGGAACCGCAGCCCGCCCAGGTCGCCTCGTTCGATGTCCGGCAGCGCGAGGATGGCGTTCAGCATCGCCGGAGGCAACCAGACGTTGGTGATCCGGCCGCGCTCGATCTCCGCGACGACGCGCTCCGCGTCGAAGCGCGGGTGGATGACGACCGTGCCGCCGGCGTAGAGCACCGTGGTGGTCGTGAGATCGAGTGCGCCGACGTGGTAGAGCGGCCCGCACACGAGACCGACGTCCTCGGCCGTGACACTGAACTCGACGACGTGGGCCATGTTCTTCCACATCAGGTTCTCGTGGGTGATCATGACGCCCTTGGGATGGCTCGTCGTCCCGGAGGTGTACATCAGGCGGTGCAGGTCGCCCTCCTGCACCTGCGCCGCAGCCGGCACCGGCTCGGCCAGGCGCAGCTCGGCGAGGGTCGACCAGCCCGGCTCGCGCAGGTCGTCGACGGCCAGGCCGACCACCTCCTGCTCGGCCTGTGCGAGGGCAGGAACGGCGACGTGGCCGAGGGCGACCTCGGAGACGAGGATCTTGGCCCTGGAGTTGGTGAGGATGTAGGCGACCTCCGTGGGGGACAGCCGCCAGTTGACCGGCATGGCGACCGCGCCGATGTAGTTGGCCGCAAAGATGACCTCGAGGAACTCGGTCGAGTTGTACGCGAGCAGCCCGACGATGTCCCCTCGGCCGATGCCGCGGCTGCGCAATCCACCGGCGAGCCGGCGTACCCGGTCCAGCATCTGGCCGTAGGTGGTCGGCACACCCTCGCAGACCGCCAGCGGCCGTTCGGGGAAGCGGTCGGCATGGTGCTCGAGCACCGCCGCCCAGTTGGTACCCGTCGTCATCGTGCGCCTTCCTGCCTGGTCAGGGTCGTGCTGCCCACAGGGCGCTGCGAGGACGCCAGCGACCGGACGACTTCGACAGCGAGCCGGATCGCTTCGTCGATACTGGCCTCGTCGCCCACCGGATAGATGACCAGCGGATCCACCCCCGCGTCCCGCCACTCCTGGGCCCGGCTGACGATGTCCTGCACCCGCCCGTGCAGGACCAGCTCCCGGGCGGCTTCATCGGCCAGATCACGGGACGTCCCGAAGCCCATGCTCAGCAGCGCCTTTCGGTAGGCGGGCAGCTCGGCGTAGAAGGCGGTGTGCGCGTAGGCCTGCGCGGCGGCATCGGGACCCGCGGCGATCCGCAGGTATCCGCCGACCTGCAGCGGCTCGCGACCGGCGTCCGTGGCCGCGGTCACCGTCTCGATGCTCGCCCTGGCGGATTCGGGCGTCGTCCAGTTGAGCAGGACGCCGTCGGCCAGCCGTGCCGCCACACCCAGCATCTTCGGCCCGAGCGCCGCGAGGACGACCGGAACGTCCGGAGCACCGCCGGTGAGCAGCCGGAATCCCGTGCTCGCGGCCTCCTGCCCGGGCCAGTCCGTCGTCAGGCCGCCCAGCGCCTGACGCAGGACGGTGAGGTAGTCGCTTGCCCACTGCAACGAGGACCCGTGTTCCTGACCGTGCCAGCCGCCGGACATGGTCGGGTGCCCCACGCCGACACCGAGCACCATCCGGCCGAGGGAGAGTTCGTCCAGCGTGGCCGTCGCCAGCGCGGTCGCGGCCGGGGTACGTGCCGCCATGGGCGCGATACCGGTGGCCAGCCGGAGGTGTCGGGTCCGAGCCGCGACGAATGCCAGCTGGGAGAACGCGTCCCGGATCGCGAACTCCGGGCACCACAACGTGCTGCCCTCGATCTCGTCGAGCTCCTCGGCCAGCGCCATCAGACGGCCGGGGGGCAGGGCCTCCCGGAGGGAGAGCCCGATGCCGGTGAGCCGCTCCCGCCCCGTCACGAAGCCAGCTCTCGCGCGATGACGAGGTGCTGGATCTCGTTGGTTCCCTCTCCTATCTCCAGGATCTTGGAGTCGCAGAAGAACCGGGCAACCGGGTGCTCCATCATGTAGCCGTAGCCGCCGTGGATCTGGACCGCCTCGGAGGCCGCCCAGCGAGCCACCCGGCTGGCCTTCATCTTGGCCATCGCCGCCTCGCGGCGGAACGGCTTGCCGGCGTCACGGAGTGCCGCGGCACGGTAGGTCAGCCAGCGGGCGGCCTCCGTCTCGGTGGCGATGTCGGCGAGCTTGAACTGGATCGCCTGGAAATCGCCGATCGGCCGACCGAACTGCGTCCGCTGCTTGGAGTAGGCAACCGACATCTCCAGCACGGCCTGCGCGAGGCTGACCGACAGCGCGGCGACGGAGATGCGCCCGACCTCGAGGATGCTGAGGAACTGCGCGAGCCCGCGGTCGGGGTTGCCCACCAGATGGTCGTCCGGGACGTGCACGTCGTCGAACATCAGCTCACGCGTGTCGAGGGCCCGCCAGCCGATCCCGCGCAGCTTCTTGCCCCAGGAGTAGCCGGGGGTGTCGCGCTCGACGACGAAGCTGGCGAACCTGCTGCCGCCGTCCGCGTCCTCGTCCCCCACCCGCGCCAGCAACGTCACGCCGAGGCTCAGATCCGTACCCGCGTTGGAGATGAACATCTTCCGGCCGTTGATCCGCCAGCCGTCCCCGTCCCGTACGGCCCGGGTCCGGATCCCTCCCGCGTCCGAGCCGGCGTCGGGTTCGGTGAGACCGAAAGCGCCGAGTGCTCGGCCCTCGGCCAGCGGACGGAGCCAGCGCTGCTTCTGCTCCTCGCTCCCGAAGTGGAGCAGCGGAAGGCTCCCGATCGTCAGGTGTGCCTGCCAGGCCGAGGCGAGGGACTGATCCGCGCGGCCGATCTCCTGCATCGCGGCGACGAAGCCGACGGTCGACACGCCTGCACCGCCGTACTCCTCCGGCACCAGCAGACCCATCAGGCCGAGCTCACCCATGTGCCGCAGCACCTCGACCGGGCAGCGCTCCTCCACCGACCATCTCGCGGCGTGGGGGGCGATCTCACCCGCCGCGAAGTCGCGGCACAGGTCCGCGAGGGCCTGGTCCTCTGGCGCAAGCGTGAAGTCCACTTCTCCTCCTCTGTCCGGGTCGTGGGGACGGGCCGCTGGCGTGTCCGCTCAGATCGCCAGGTACCGCTGCGTGAGCTCCTGGTCCTCCAGCAGCTCACGCATCGGCCCCTCGTGGACGAGCACGCCCTTGTCCAGCAGGCAGCCCCGGTCGGCCAGACCCTTGACGAACTCCACGCTCTGCTCCGCCAGCAGCACCGTGAAGCCCTCACCCTTGAGCGCCGCCAGAGCGTCCTGCATGGCGTCGACGATGTTGGGGGCCAGCCCCTCGGAGGGCTCGTCCAGCAGCAGGATCCGTGGCTCGCTCATCAGCGCCCGGCCGATGGCCAGCATCTGCTGCTCTCCCCCGGACAGGTGCCGGCCGAGCGCCGACATCCGGTCGCCGAGGTTCGGGAACAGGTGGACCACGCGTTCCACGCTCCACCCGCCGGCCTTGGGCTTCCTGCCCAGAGCTGCGGTCCCCATCTCCAGGTTCTGCCGCACGGTGAGGTCGGTGAAGATCCGCCGCTCCTCGGGCACATAGGCCACGCCGAGGCGGGCGATCTGGTGCGGCGACCGGCCCACGAGTTCCTCGCCGCCGAACCGCACCGATCCCTCCCTCGGGCGGACCAGCCCGATGATGGACTTCAGCGTCGTCGACTTCCCGACGCCGTTGCGCCCCACCAGGGCGACGACCTCGCCCTCACCGACGGTGAGGCTCACGCCGTGCAGGACGTGACTGGACCCGTAGTAGCTGTGCACTCCGGCAAGCTCAAGCACCATCGTCGTCCGTCCCTTCCACGGAGCGGCCCAGGTAGGCCGCCCGGACCTCCTTGTTCGCCTTGATCTCGGCGGGCGTGCCGTCGGCGATGACCCGGCCACGCACGACGCAGGTGATCCGGTCGGCGAAGCTCAGCACCATGTCCATGTCGTGCTCGGTGAACAGGATCGTCATCCCCAGGTCGTGCCCGAGCCGGGTCAGCAGCGCCACGACGGACGTCCGCTCGGCCACCGACATGCCCGCCGTCGGCTCGTCGAGCAGCAGCAGCCGTGGCTCACTGGCCAGCGCAATGGCGATCTCCAGGGCCTTGCGGTCGCCGTGACTGAGCACGGCACAGTTCTGGTCACGCAGGTGTCCGAGACCGACCAACTCCAGCGTCTCGTCGGCCTTGGCATGCGCCTCCCGCATCCGGGACACGCGTCGCACCATCGACCGGATCAGCTTGCGATGCACCAGCACCGCGGTCAGCACGTTGTCGTGCAACGTGAGGCCGTCGAAGATCCGGGCGACCTGGAAGGTCACCCCGATTCCACGTTCGACCACGCGGTGCGGTGGCACGCCGGTCAGTGACTTCCCGTCGAAGATCACCTCGCCGCTGGTGGGCTGGGCGCGGCCGGCCACGACACTGAACAGCGTGCTCTTGCCGGCGCCGTTCGGGCCGATGACGGCCCGGACCTCGCCCTGCTCCACCGTGAGGTCGACACCGTCCACGGCTTTGACTGCCCCGTAATGGCGCCTCAGATCGCGTACTTCGAGCAGTGCCATGGCTCAGCGGTCTCCTTCGGTCGCCGGTGCAAGGGGCTTGCTGCTGTCCGGGCCGGACCCGCGCCCGGTCCTGCCGCGGGCTCGGTAGCGCTCGCTGCCCCCGTTCCACAGCGACACGGCGGTGCCGACGACTCCCCCGCGCAGGCCGATGACGATGGCGAGCAGGAGGGCCCCCAGCACCAGGTCTCGCGCGTCGAGCACGTTGCTGGCGAACCGCTCGAGATAGATGTAGACAACGGCGCCGACCAGTGGACCGACGAAGTGGTCGATGCCCCCGACCAGTCCCATGAAGACGAACAGCGCCGAGGTCGTCCAGTGCAACGACTCGGGGAACGCCGCGGACTGCGAGATCGCGTGCAGTCCTCCCGCGACAGAGGCGAAGGCAGCCGCCACGACGAAGGTCGCCCACTGGTGCAGCTTCACGTTGATGCCGGTGGCGGCTGCACGCTCGGGGTCGGCAGCGAGCGCGCGCAGGCTCAGTCCGAACGGCGAAGCCAGGAACCAGGCCATCCCGGCGAGCGCCAGCAACGAGATCACTGCGGAGAACCAGTAGAACTCCTGCATGCCGGTGATCTCGAACGGCCCGATGGCCGGGCGCGGGATCCCCCCGGTCAGCCCCTGCTCGCCGCCGGTCAGGCCGCGCATCCGCAGGATGGCCAGCATGACCAGCTGCGCGAAGGCGAGCGTCAGCATCGCGAAGTAGATGGTGCCCCGCCGGACGCAGAAGTAGCCGACGACCGCGGAGACCGACACGGTCACCACGACGGCGACGACCAGTGCGCCGAGGACACCGAGCCCGGTGTACCGCTGCAGGACGATGCCGGTCGTGTAACCACCGAGGCCCCACCAGGCTGCGTGCCCGAACGAAACCATCTTGCCGTAGCCGATGAGCAGGTTAAGGCTGACGGCGGCGACGCCGAAGACCAGCGCCTGGCCGAGGATGAAGGTCGTCAGCTTGGACGTGAACAGCGGCACCAGCATCAGGGCCACCACGAAGGCGGCCCACGCCAGCAGCTGGAGCCGGCGGCCGCCCAGCGGCCGGACCCGGTCGGTCAGGGTCTGCATCTATCCCACCTCTCGTCCGGCCAGTCCGCGCGGTCGCACGATGAGCACGATCACCACGAGGATGTAGATGAACACCAGCTCGAGCCCGGGGGCCACGATCACCCCGAAGGCGCGGAACAGGCCGACGAGCACCGCGCCCAGCGCGGCGCCCGGCAGGCTCCCGAGCCCCCCGATGACGACCACGAGGAAGGCCTGCACGACGACGTCCAGGTCCATTCCGGGAAACAGCGAGCGCAGCGGGCCGGCGAGTGATCCGCCGAGACCCCCCAGGCCGGCTCCTGCCATGAACACGAACGTCCAGACCCGCGGCACGTTCACGCCGAGGGCGCGGGCCATGTCCTGGTCCTCTGCCGTTGCGCGCAGGATCGTGCCGTACTTGGAGCGCTTGATGAACACGGTCAGCCCGAGGCCCACCGCGACGGCGACCGCGATGAGGAACAGCTGGTAGACGGGGAACGGCTGTCCGAAGACGCTGACCGTCCCCGAGAGCACGCTCGGCACCGGTGACGACATGAACTGCGGGCCGTAGATCTTCTCGATCGCGCCGTTGATGATCAGGATGAACGAGAAGGTGAGCAGGAGCTGGTAGAGCAGGTCGCGCCCGTAGATCCGGCGCAGGAAGCCGACCTCGATGACGCCGCCGATCAGGGCGACGAGCAGGGGCGCGACGAACAGCGCCGTGAGAACGGCCAGGAAGCCGGTCCCGCCGCCGAACACGCTCGCCAGCGTGTAGCCGAGGTAGGCGCCGAGCATGTAGAGCGATCCGTGGGCGAAGTTGAGCACACCCATGACGCCGAAGACCAACGACAGGCCCGAAGCGACGAGGTAGATGACCGCGGCGCTGGCCAGGCCGCCGAGCAGGCGAGGGCCGGCACAGCCCGCGGAGGTGAGGCAGTTGCCGAGCGCGTCGAAGTCCACGTGCGTTCTCCTGAGGCAAAGGGGAGGGGGACCTCGGGGGGGGGGGGGGGGGGGGGCGG